>CAMFHT010000208.1 GCA_945952245.1 uncultured Rhizobium sp.
TCGGCCTTGCCATGTCCTCCGGCTGCGTGCGGATGATGAACCACGACGTCATCGACCTCTACAGCCGCGTCGGGGTAGGGGACCGGGTCTATGTCATCCAGGGTGTGCGGGACGTGTGAGGTGCCCTCAGATAAGAAATATTGTGAAAATTTCTTATTCCGACTAGCATGGCGAAAACAGGAGATGCTTCCGTGGTCACCATGACAGTTTCGCTTCCCGAGCCGATGAAAGGCTGGATTGACAGACAAGTTAGCGCTGGCGAATATGCAAGTGCGAGCGATTATGTCCGTGACCTCGTTCGCCGCGACCGGCAACGCCGTGAGCCGGAGCTGACGCTGGATGACCTGAGACAGATCCTCGCCGAGTCTCGAGCCAGCGGCACCGGCGGACGCGATCTCGACGCGCTGTTTGACGAGGCGATAAAGCGGGCACTGCCCAGGGAGCGATGAGTGAGCATCTACCGGCTGACGACCCGCGCCGAAGATGACCTGATCGATATTTTTGCATTCGGAATAGAGCAGTTTGGCCTAATGCAGGCCCTCCTGTAGAAGAGCGAACTTGCGCATTGTTTTCAGCTGCTGAGCCAGAACCCGAACATGGGCCGCAAGGCGCCGAAGCTTGGCGAACAGGTGCACCGGTACGAGCATGGCAGTCACGTCGTTCTCTATGAGCCCGAAGGAGAAGGAATCCTGATCCTGGCCATCGTTCACAGCCGAAGTATCCGCAAGCTCAAGATCTAGCTTAGAACTAAAACTCTTGTGAGGTGCGAGTGCACGACCCTCGAACCATCCGGCGGCATGCACAAAGTCTGGTCGCTGGAGCGAGGGTGCACGATGCTTCGAGGCCTGCGCTTGCGCTCCGGCGCCTCAGCATGAGGGCGTTGGCGTATGCCGCTGCATCTCAGCGTTCAGCCATTGGAGTGTGCCGCGGTGCTTCAAACTTCCCTCATGGTGAGGTGCGAGTGCAACGAGCCTCGAACCATCCGGCGGCAATCTCCCTGTGCACGATGCTTCAAGGCCTGCGCTTGCGCTCCGGCGCCTCAGCATGAGGGCTGGGGACAGTGGCGCTCAGCGCCTACCCATCCAGCCCCGCGGCTTTGCGCAGCGCCGCGTTCATGCGGCTTTGCCAGCCCTTGCCGCCGGCCTTGAAATGCTCGACCAGATCCGCGTCGAGCCGGATCGTCACCTGCCGCTTCGGCGACTCCACCGGCGGGCGTCCGCGTTGACGTTCCCGCTCGCGCTGCAAGGCGATGAGGCCTTCGTAGATCTCAGGCGGCAGCACCTCGCGGGCAGGGCGCATGGAGGCGAGCTCTTCGTCGGTGAGTTCGGGCGAGTCGATGTCGTCCCAATCTTCCTTGCTGTAGCCGTTGCCGGGTACGTAGTCTTTCAGCGTCGAACGGAGCTTGACCATCTGAATTCCGCCCTTTCCCGTAAACTTGCCGCTCGCAACGAGATGATTGAAATCGCTTCTGTTCCAAGCGCCGAAAATATGACGACGACGACTTTACCGGCAAGAAGACCAGTCGCCTTCAGCCGCTTCTGCCCCAAACGGGACTCATGAGCTGCACCGAACACCGCACCATCCCACTCGAAATCGAGGATGGTCTCGAAGTCCCATCCATGCTTGACCAGATTGCTCAGCCGCTTCCGCTCGTCCCAAACGATCTTCATTTAATGTAACTACAAAAATACAAATAGTCAATTCAGAATATCCTAAATCACGCGAAAGAAAATGGCCGGGTTGCGCCCGGCCATCTGTGATCTGCAACTCCTGCCGCCTTAATGCGTGAAGGCAGCAGAGATGAGCGTCTTCGTATAGTCGGCGCGGGGAGCGTCGAAGATCAGCTGGGTGTCGCCCTGTTCGACGATCTTGCCGTCCTTCATCACGATCACATGGTCGGAGATCGCGCGGATGACGGAGAGATCGTGGCTGATGAAGATGTAGGAGAGACCGTGCCTTGCCTGCAGGTCGCGCAGGAGCTCGATCACCTGGCGCTGGACGGAGCGGTCGAGCGCGGATGTGGGCTCGTCCAGCACCACCACCTTCGGCTTCAGGATCATGGAACGGGCGATCGCGATGCGCTGGCGCTGGCCGCCGGAAAATTCGTGCGGGTAACGGTTGCGGCTTGCGGGATCGAGCCCCACTTCGCGCAGCGCCTCGATCGCCCGCTGGTCGCGCTCGGCCTTGGAAAGCTGCGGCTCGTGCACGAAAAGCCCCTCGGTGATGATGTCGCCCACCGTCTGGCGCGGCGAAAGGGAGCCATAGGGATCCTGGAACACCAGCTGCATCTCGCGGCGATAGGGCCGCATGGCGGCGCGGTCGAAATCCGAAATCTCGGTGTCGCCGAAGCGGAAATAGCCGGCGGAGGGAAGGAGGCGCAGCAGTGCGCGGCCGAGGGTGGATTTGCCCGATCCGCTTTCGCCGACGATGCCGATGGTCTGGCCCTGTTCGAGCCGGATGCCGACATTATCAACGGCGCGGAACGTGCGGTCACCCTTGAAGAGCAGCCCGCCGCCGATCGCGAAATCGACGGTCACGTTGCGGCCTTCGAGGATGACGGGAGAGCCGGGCGGCGGCGGCGCCTTGGAGCCGGTCGGCTCGGAGGCGAGCAGCATGCGGGTATAATCGGCCTGCGGCCGCTCGAAGATCTCCTCGCGCGTGCCCTGTTCGACGATCTCGCCGCGGCGCATGACGGCCACGCGGTCCGCCACATGCTTCACCACGCCGAGATCATGGGTGATCAGGATGATCGCCATGCCGAAGCGCTGCTGCAGCTCGGCAAGAAGCTTCAGGATCTGCGCCTGGATGGTGACGTCGAGTGCCGTCGTCGGCTCGTCGGCGATCAGGAGGTCGGGATCGTTTGCGAGCGCCATGGCGATCATCACGCGCTGGCGCTGGCCGCCGGACAGCTCATGCGGAAAACTGTCGATGCGGCGCTCGGGCTCGGGAATGCCGACCAGCGTGAGCAGTTCCAGCACCCGTTCCCGCGCCGCGGCCTTGGAAAGCCTGCGGTGGTGGATCAGCGGCTCCGCGATCTGCCGGCCGATGCGGTAGAGCGGGTCGAGCGAGGTCATCGGTTCCTGGAAGATCATGGTGATCTTGGAACCGCGCACCTGGTTGAGCTCCGAAAGCGGCGCATTGACGATCTCTCGGCCGCGATAGCGGGCGGAGCCGGAGACACGGCCGTTCTTCGCGAGCAGACCCATGATGCCCATCATGGTCTGGCTCTTGCCCGAGCCGCTCTCGCCGACGATGGCCAGCGTCTCGCCCTTGCGGACCTCGAAGCCGATGCCCTTCACTGCATCCACGGGGCCATCGGGGGTGTCGAACTGAACCTTCAGATTTTCGACCGACAGAATGATGTCCTTGTCTTCCGTCATCTCAGCGGTCCTTCGGATCGAGTGCATCGCGCAGGCCGTCGCCCGCGAAGTTCAGCGCGAACAGGGTGACGACGAAGAAGAAGGAGGGGAAGATCAGCAGCCAAGGCGCGCTTTGCATGTTGTGCGAGCCTTCCGCAATGAGGGTCCCCCAGCTGGCCAGCGGTGCCTGCACGCCGAGGCCGAGGAAGGAGAGGAAGCTTTCGAGCAGGATCACCTGCGGCACCATGACCGTGACATAGACGATGACGGGGCCGACGGTATTCGGGATGATATGGCGGCGGATGATCTGCCAGTCGGTGAGGCCCAAAGCCTCTGCCGCACCCACGAATTCGCGGCGCTTTAGGGAAAGCGTCTGGCCACGGACGATCCGGGACATCTCCAGCCACTGGACCGCGCCGATGACGATGAAGATCAGCGTGATCGAACGCCCGAAGAACACGACGAGCACCACCACGAGGAAGATGAAGGGAAGCGAATAGAGGATCTCGACGAAACGCATCATGAGATTGTCTACGCGGCCGCCGAGATAGCCCGAGGTCGCGCCATAGACGACGCCGATACCGAGCGAAACGAGCGATGCGGCGATGCCGACGGCGAGCGAGATCTGGCCGCCCAGCATGATGCGGGCGAGCAGGTCGCGGCCATTGGAATCCGTGCCGAACGGGAAGAGCTCCTGATGCACATGGCCGGTGATCGTCATGGTCAGGCCGTCTGCCGAAGTGTCCTTGACGGTCGTGTCCTTGAATTCGTTGACACGGTCGAAATAGCGCACGGTCCGCGGATCGATCGGCCGCGCTGCGGTGATGACCGCGGTATAGGTCCCGTTCTCGACCGAGAAGGACTTGAGTTCGACGCGCCCGCGCTTGGCCGTGGTTTCGGCGACGGCCTGCAGCGTGGCGGGGTCCGGCCTCGGCGTCAGGCTCGGGCCGACCGTGACATAGGAGGGGAAGACCTCGTCATAGCCGTGGCTGACGAAGAGCGGCCCGAAGAAGGAGAAGCAGGCGACGAGCAGAAGCACGATCGTGCCGGCCATCGCGGCCCGGTTCCGGCGGAAGCGCAGCCAGGCGAGTTCGGCCAGGCTTCGAGAGGGGCGAAGAGTTTCAGCGGCGGTTTTCGGTTCAGTCATGGCGTACCCTCGGATCGAGGTAGGCATAGGCCACGTCGACGATCAGGTTGAAGACGATGATGAAGACCGAGACGAGGATGACCGTGCCCATCACGACCGTGTAGTCGCGGTTAATCGCGCTGTTGACGAAGTAGCGACCGACCCCCGGAATCCCGAAAATTGTTTCCACGACCGCCGAGCCCGTCAGCAGGGCAGCGGCACAGGGGGCAAGATAGGAAAGGACGGGCATCATCGCGCCACGCATGGCATGGGTGATGACGATGACCCGTGCCGGCAGGCCATAGGCGCGCGCGGTGCGCAGGTGATCGGTCGTCAGCGCCTCGATCATCGAGCCGCGCGTGAGGCGCGCAAAGACGGCAAGCTGCGGAAGGCCCAGCGCCAGGACTGGCAGGAAGAGGTAATAGAGTGACCCATCACCCCAGCCACCGGCTGGAAGCCAGCCCAGGAAGACGGCGAGGACAAGGGTGAGGACAGGGCCGACCACGAAGTTCGGGATCGTCGTTCCCATGGACGCGAAGGCCATGAGCGTATAGTCCACCCAACCGTTCTGGCGCAGCGCCGCCACCGTTCCCATGATCACGCCGCCGACGAGCGAGAGAAGCAGCGCCCAAAGTCCCAGCTCGATCGAACAGGGCAGGGCCTTGAAGATCAGTTCCGCCGCGGAATTGTCCTTGTAGACGAAGCTCGGTCCGAAATCGCCTGTGAGGGCGTTGGCGATGTAGTTCAGGTATTGCCGCCAGAGCGGGAGGTCCAGGCCATAGGTCTTCATCACATTGGCCATGGTCTGCGGCGGAAGCGGACGTT
Organism: uncultured Rhizobium sp.; assembly: GCA_945952245.1. Taxonomy (GTDB): domain Bacteria; phylum Pseudomonadota; class Alphaproteobacteria; order Rhizobiales; family Rhizobiaceae; genus Gellertiella. Next base: position 5,311 of record CAMFHT010000208.1, read on the forward strand.
CCAGATTGAACGGACCACCGGGCGCGAAGCGCATCATGAAGAACGAGATGGTGATAACGACCAGCAGGGTCGGGATGGCGCTCAGCAGGCGCTTGAACACGAAAGCGATCATGCTTTTAAAGACCCGCCGCCGGATTTCTCCGGCGGGCGGGCTCCCTCGATCGGGTTACTCGGAAACGCTCAGATATTTCGAGAGATGCTCGTTGACGGCGTTGTCCTGCCAGCCCTTGATCCGGCTCGATACCATCCAGATGTTGGCCGTGTTCATCAGCGGTGCGATCGGCTGATCCTTCAGCATGATTTCTTCCGCCTGCCGCATCAGCTTCATGCGGGCGGCGGGCTGTTTTTCCTTGTAGCTTTCCGCCATCAGCTTGTCGTAATCGGCATTGTTGTAATGGCCGTAGTTGAAGCTCTTGTTGTCCGACCGCAGCAGGGCGAGGAAGTTTTCGGGGTCAGCGTAGTCAGCTCCCCAACCTGCGCGGGCCACGTTGAATTTACCGCCATCGGTAAGGTAGGAATAATGCGCCGAGACGTCGGAGTTGAAAAGCGTCACCTTTGCGCCAAGCGTCGTCTTCCACATGTCGGCGACGGCAGTCGCCACGCGCTCGTGATTGGCATTGGTGTTGTATCGAATCTCGATGTTCAGCGGCTTGCCGCCTTCTCCATAGCCCGCCTCCTTCAGCAGGGCCTTGGCCTTGTCTTCGCGGTCTATCTGCGACAGATCGGCGTAATCGGGCTTCGGGCCGTCACCGTAACCTTCCATGCCGGGGGGGACGAGATTGTAAACGGGAAGCTGCGCACCTTTGTAGATCTCCTGCGACAGAAAATCTCGATCTATGGCCATTGACAGTGCTGTGCGGACTTTTGCGTCGTCGAATGGCGGCTGGCGGTAGTCGAAAACATAGTAATAGGTTGATAGGCTTGGCGTTACGTGCACTTCTGCGCCATAGCCCTTGCGCATGCGGTCGATCTGTTCGGCGGAGAAGTTATAGACAGTATCAAGTTCCTTGGCTTCATACCGTCTCAGATTCGCTGCGTCGTCCTCTGAGGGATCGAAGATGACCTTGTCCAGCTTCACATTCGCAGCGTCCCAGTAGTTTTCGTTCTTCACGACCGTCAGGTGATCGTTCGGAACGTGCTCGGCCAGCTTGAACGCACCGTTGGAAACCATGTTGCCGGGCTTGACAAAGTCTTTCCCAAATTTTTCGACCACATCCTTCTTCACTGGCAGTGCAGTCTGGTGAGCGAGGAGCTCGGGGAAGAAGGGAGTTGGATTCTCAAGAACAATTTCCAGCGTGTGATCGTCTACAGCCTTGATGCCCAACTGGTCTGGCTTTACCTCGCCCTTGTTGACCTTCTGGGCATTCTTGATGGGGAAGAGAATGTTTGCGTATTCAGCGGCGGTGGCCGGATCCTCGGTGCGCTGGAACGAGTAGACGAAATCCTGCGCTGTCACCGGTGATGCGTCGGACCATTTCGCATCCGACCGGAGTTTGAATGTGTAGGTCAGCCCGTCATCTGAAACCGTCCAGCTTTCGGCCACGCCGGGGCCGATCTTACCAGCGGTATCGTGGACCGTCAGCCCCTCGTAAAGGTCTTTGAGTATGAAGCCCTCGATGTCGATAGAGGTATGCGCCGGATCGAGCGACTGCGGTTCGCCGCTGTTGCCGCGGTGCAGAACCGCCTCGGCAAGAGCCGGGCTCGCACCTATCAGCAGCGATCCGAGCAGAAGCGAGCCGATGAGCTTCGTCCTGTAGAGTGTCATGAAATTCTCCTTCCCCATGCTTTTGTTGTTCGAGCTTGTGAGCAAAATCCAAAATAGGGCGAAAAACAAGTGGAGGTCGCGCTTCTTTTCCGTGGACGTAAGCGGCAGTGGGGAGAAATACGCTGATTTTTTGCTGAAATGGAACATTTTCCACAGTTTGCGGAGCGTTCATAACTAATTTTGGCGGAAAAACGAAAGATCCTGACCGGAATTTGCTGTGGTCATTCCACGTACAAAGG
>CAMFHT010000209.1 GCA_945952245.1 uncultured Rhizobium sp.
CCGCTCGCCAGCACGAACAGCATGTCCACCCCGGGAACCAGGATGATGCCGAAGAGAAGGATGAAGAAAAGCCAGAGATTGGCTGCATAGCCCATGATGTCAGCCCCTCCCCGGGCGTGTTTTCAGGAGGGGATGATTGGCACAAAACATGAACATTTGACAGGAGGCGGAAGGATGAAATGATTTCATCCTTCGTCTCGGTAAATTGATGAACGGGTTAAGAACAATACCATCACGCGGGCTGTGTGAAGGCGCGTCCGTAGAAGACCTGGTCGGACAGCCTTTGCAAAACCTTGGCCACCAGCGCAGTTGCGGCAACGGCGAACACGAGCCGGCCAGCGAGGACGCCGTAGACATCGGCTCCAAGAGCCAGGACGAGCAGGGTGTCCTCGATCACGCTGTGGGCAAAGCACATGAAGATGCAGGACAGGAAGATCTGCCTTGGCGGGACCGCAGCCGACTTGGCCTCCTGCACCAGGAGCCCTGCTCCATAGGATATGCCGAGAAAGAAGCCGACCGCCGTCAGATGCCCTGCCTCGTCCTTGATCCCGGCGAGACGCAGGACGGGAGAAAGCACTTTCATGATCAGGGCAAGCAGGCCGCTCCACTTCAGGATTTCGAGCCCCAGCGTCAGCACGCACAGGATCGCGAACATGGAGATCATCGCTTCGAAAAGACCCTGGAGATAGGTAAGCCAGTCCGCAGCCGCGCTCATGGGAATCCAGGCGGGATCGACCGGTTCCGAAAGCCAGCCCGTAAAATCGAGAACAGCGCGCAGCAGGAAGGCATAGAGGAAGCCTCCGAGGACACGCAGCAACATCGTCGCTGCGATCCCGGGACCCGCCTTCTTGAGAATTTGCTGCTCGGCGGGAAGCCCGTGAACGATCAGGATCAGCGCCGAGAAGACGGTCACGTCCGCCACGCTCAGTGATGACACCGGCACGAGCGTAAAGACGAGGGGAATCGCGCCCCACATGCCGACGATGCTTCCCGTCAGCCAGGCAAGGCCCAGTTCCGGAGGAAGTCCGATCAGCTTCATGACAGGCGCGAAGACCGGAGCGACAGCCTTGATGAACCCGAGGCGCGACAGCAATTCGGCAAGGATGGCCACCGGCACCGTGATGCGCACCAGCATCCAGTATGTGCTCAGCGTGTCCTTCAGTTTTGCGAGGAGGTTGGTCGTCGGATTCATCGAAATAGCTCCGTTGGATTTGCAATGCTGTCTAGCCCGAACGCAACGGGATTTTTGGTCAAAGATTGGCGAGATCTGCAATTTTATTGCAAATGCACGGATGGCTGGTAAGCTCTGCGGCATGGACAGGATCGACCGTAAACTGCTCAATCTTCTGCAGCAGGACGCTTCGCGCACGAATGTGGATCTCGCGGACGAGGTTGGATTGTCGCCGTCCAGTTGCCTGAGACGAATGCAGCGCTTGAAGACATCGGGCGTGATCGACCGTATCGTCGCCATCCTGAACCCGGCAAAGGCCGGCCGCGGTATAAAGGCGCTCGTGACGGTGGAACTGAAGCTGCATGGCGAGCAGCACATGCGTCATTTCCTCGGCCTTGCCGCGCAGGAAGACGCTGTCTCTCACGTCTATGCCGTGACCGGTGCAAGCGACGTGGTGCTGATGCTGAAGCTTCGCGACATGGACGAATTCGACGCCCTCTGCAGCAGGCTGTTCACGGACCAGAAGAACGTCGCCCGATTCTTCACGATGGTGGTCATCCGCACGGCCAAGGAGGAGACGGCACTCTGGCTCTGAGTGCAAGGTCGATACGGCAGCATGCCCGTTTCCGGCTCGCCTGCATCGGTCCCCCAAAACAGAAAACCCGGCCACCTCACGATGACCGGGCTTCCAAAATCACGCTGAAATCAAACGCTTACTTCGTGGCGGCTTCGTAGCGCTCCAGCACGTAATCCCAGTTGATCAGGCTGTCGACGAAGGCTTCGAGATATTTCGGGCGGGCGTTGCGGTAGTCGATGTAGTAGGAGTGTTCCCACACGTCGACGCCGAGGATCGGGGTTGCGCCGTGGACCAGCGGGTTCTCGCCGTTCGGGGTCTTGGAGATTTCGAGCTTGCCGTCCTTGACGGAGAGCCATGCCCAGCCGGAGCCGAACTGCGTGGTGCCGGCGGCGATGAAATCGGCCTTGAACTTGTCGTAGCCGCCGAGATCGGAGGCAACGGCCTGCTCCAGCTTGCCCGGCAGCTTGTTGCCGCCGCCGCCCTTCTTCATCCACTTCCAGAAGTGGATGTGGTTGTAGTGCTGGCCGGCATTGTTGAACAGGCCTGCATTCTTTCCGTAGGACTGCTTCACGACCTCTTCGAGCGACAGGCCGTCCATGCCAGCTTCGGCGGCCAGCTTGTTGCCGTTGTCGACATAGGCCTTGTGGTGCTTGTCGTGATGATATTCCAGCGTTTCGCGCGACATGAAGGGGGCGAGCGCATCGTAATCATAGGGAAGTTCGGGCAATTCGAAGGCCATAGTGTTCTCCTTTGGAAACAGAATGCGGAAAGGCAGATGTGTCGTGCCGGAACATAGGTTCGCGAAAAGCCTTAGGCAACCTCCCAATCGTCAAATTGCACCATTCCCGCGACCTTGAGGTGTCCGATCATCAGATCGCCACAGGCTCTTCCTAGAGAAGATCCTCCCGTCAATGGACAAGGAACCCGTCATGAAGCTGAAAGCCCTGACACACGCTCTCCCCCCGATCGCCGCCATGCTGCTTGCTGCCGCTTCGCCCGCGCTTGCCTCCTCCGACGATGCCTGGGCGGCGATGCGCAAGGATGTGGAAAAGGCATGCAAGGCCGGTGCGGGCCAGGATTTCGTCAAGCCCGCCGTCATCGTCGATCCCTTCGGCAGCGAGAATTTCGGCCTCGCCATCATCACCGGCAAGCTGAAGGCCGGCGGCAAGGCCTCCGTCATCTGCCTCTACGACAAGAAGACGAAGACGGTGGAACGCGGCAGCGAACTCGGCGAGGACGTCCTGAAGATCCGCCGCTGAGGCGGGACGGGCTGTCCCGTTTGCGCCACCGGATGTCAGCCCGGCTGCTTCCCGGTCTCCCTTTCCCGTGCAATCCTGTCGGCAATGACCGTATGCGGGAAAGGACCGGCCCATGAAAGCCATGTATTACGAAGCCTTTGGCGTCACCCCCGAAATCCGCGTGGTGCCGGATCCGGAGCCGACCGAGGACGGCGTGGTGATCAAGGTCGAGGCGACGGGGCTCTGCCGGTCCGACTGGCATGGCTGGATGGGCCATGATCCCGATATTTCCCTGCCGCACGTGCCGGGCCACGAGCTCGCCGGCCGCGTGGTCGCCAAGGGCAAGGGCGTGATGCGCTACAGGCTCGGCGACCGGGTGACGGTGCCTTTCGTCTCCGGCTGCGGGCGCTGCGCCGAATGCCATTCCGGCAACCACCAGGTCTGCCCGGACCAGTTCCAGCCCGGCTTCACCCATTGGGGATCGTTCGCGGAATATGTCGCCATCAACTATGCGGATACCAATCTCGTGCCCCTCCCGGACGAAGTGGATTACGCGACCGCCGCAAGCCTCGGCTGCCGATTCGCCACCGCCTTCCGCGCCGTCACCGACCAGGGCCGTGTGAAGGGCGGTGAATGGGTGGCGGTCCATGGCTCCGGCGGCGTCGGCCTTTCCGCGATCATGATCGCCTCGGCACTGGGCGCAAACGTGGTGGCCGTCGACATTGCCGACGACAAGCTGGAGCTCGCCCGCGCCTCGGGTGCTACTGCGGTCATCAATGCCGAAAAGGTGCATGACGTGGTGGAAGCGGTGCGCGACGTCACCGGCGGCGGCGCCCATGTCTCGCTCGATGCGCTGGGACATACCGCCACCTGCTGCAATTCGATCCGCAATCTCCGCCGCCGCGGCCGCCACGTGCAGGTGGGGCTGATGCTCGGCAGCCATTCGGCGCCGGCAATCCCCATGGGCCAGGTCATCGCCCACGAGCTCGAAATCTACGGCAGCCACGGCATGCAGGCCTGGCGCTACCAGGACATGCTGGCGATGATCACCTCGGGGAAACTCGAGCCGCAGAAGCTCATCAGCCGTCATGTGACGCTGGAGGAAGCCGTGCCGCTGCTCGTTACTCTGGACAAGGCCGATCAGAAGGGAATTTCAGTTATTTCGAAAATTTGAACAACTTCTGGATTGTTCCCCTTGCATCCTGTACCCGCCGCTCTATTCTCATGCATGAGTTAGTAATGTTTCATGTTGTGATGTTCGAAGGGCGAAAAAGTGGCTTCTAAACTTATCCTGACGATCGACGGAGGCGGCATACGCTGCCTCATACCAGCCCTGGTGCTGGCCGATCTTCAGCGGCGGCTGCGGGCAAGCGGCCGCAACCTGCCCATGAACCGGTATATCCACATGCTGGCCGGCGCCGGCGTGGGCTCGCTTCTGGTGGCCGGACTCACCTTTCCCGGCCCGGAGCCGGCACGCATGGGCGATGCGGACAGTTTTCTCGACGGCTTCTACACCAGCGCCAAGATGTTTCCGAAGCGGATCATGGCCTCGTCCGGCGTCATGCGGCTGGACATGAGCCTGTTCGAGGCCAATCTGCGGCACCACTACGGTGAGCGGACCGTGGTGGCCGACGCCGCGAATCACCTTGTCCTGCCCGCCTTCGACATCGGCAATCGCGTGCCCGTGATGATCACCAACACGGATCCCGTGACGTCGAAGTTCTACCTCTGGCAGGCGCTGCGCGGCGTCATTGCGGTGGTGCCCTACATGAGCCCGGCCCTGGTCGAGAACCGGGCGGCGGCGCGGCCGCGCGGCACGCCGCTCATTCCGCTCGTCAGCGGCGGCCGCTATGCGGAGGATCCCGCGCTCGCCGCCTATGTGGAAGCAAAGAAGCTCGGCTGGCAGGACCAGGGCATGACCCTTCTGTCCCTCGGCACGGGGACGGACATCACGCCGCTTCCCTACATCAACCCCCTGAGCACCACCGGCCTCGACATGACCGACGTGACGGAGCCCATGCTGCGCTCCGCCGACGAGCTGCATTGCCCGATCGCCACGCACGTCAACACGCTGATGAACGGCGATGGCCGCGCCTTCAACGGCGTCTCGACCCGCATGACGGTGGAGAACCGGCGACGCCTCAGCTATTTCCGCATCAACGGCCCGCTGACCCAAGCCAGCCAGAGCAAGATCGAGTTCAGCGCCGAAAACATCGACATGCTGAAGGCCGAGGCCGCGCTGATCATCTCCCAGCACGCCGCCATCCTGGACGAAGTGGTGAGCCGCATGCCGACAGATCTCGAAATCCTGACCGACGCTGCCCGGCTGGACAGCCTGCCTCCCCCCGAACCCACCCGCCGCCCGGCAGAACCCGCAGGCCGCCCGCCGGGTGTGCCGGCGACGATTGCGGAGTTTATATGAGGGGGTGGGAGATAGTGGAGGTTTCTCGCCTATGACCTTGACACCTCTAGCCCCTCATCCGGCCAATGGCGTCCGAAGTGTAACCGCCATTCTTAAATGTCGGCGATGGTACCCCCCTCTGCCTTGCCAGGCATCTCCCCCTCAAGGGGGGAGATCAGCAGGAGGCGCCGGCCCCGCGTCGATCTCCCCCCCTTGAGGGGGAGATGTCCGGCAGGACAGAGGGGGGTACCTCCCGCAGCATTAACCGCCCATGACGCAAACAAAAAAAGCCGCCCTCCCATGGGGAACGGCGGCTTCTCGAACTCAGCGCAAACGCCTCACACGAACTGGCTCAGCCCCGGTACCGAGGCAACCACCTCGTCGACCACGCCTTCGCCGGCATACTGCTTGGCGAGCGCGATGGTTTCGCGGGCAAGCCCGGTGATCTGGCCCATGCCGAGGCCGAGGCCCATGAGCTGCTGGCCGAGCCCCATGATGCCGCCGCCCATCAGGCCGGCGAGGAAGCCGCCGCCACCGCCGCCGGCATTGGCCGCAAGCTCGGTGCCACCGGGAATGGCGGCGAGCATGCGCGAGACGGCATCGCCATCGCCTTCCTTCTGCAGGAAGGCCAGCATCATGCCTACGGCCTTTTCAGCCACGTCGGGCGCAATGCCCACGCGATCGGCCACCTGATTGACGAGTTCGTTCATGCCTTCTCTCCCGCATGTCGTGTTACGTTAACGTCAAGGTAAAATAGAACCGCAGCGAACTCAAGGGATGCGGCGATTCGCCTTCACGCTTTCCAGAAAATTCTCGAGCCGGAAGGTGGCGGGCGGGCGGCGGGCTGTCAATCTGCAGCACCCGGAAATCGGGCTCCGGCGGTCGGCAGGGGTTGCGGCGCAGGCTTTCCTGTCGATAAGATAATCGTGATCTGCGAAAACTGCCCATGACGGGCCGATGCAAGGAGGATGCGCGTGCTGCTTCAGGACGGGAAGATCTATGTGGGAACGAGCCGCAAGCCGGACGACAGCATCAACAAGCCGGAATATCTCGACCTGCGCTACGGCAACCGCCACGGCCTGGTGACGGGCGCGACCGGCACGGGCAAGACGGTGACGCTGCAGGTTCTGGCCGAAGGCTTTTCGGACGCGGGCGTGCCCGTCTTCTGCGCCGACGTGAAGGGCGATCTCTCCGGCATTTCCCAGATGGGCGAGGCCAAGGACTTCCTGCAGAAGCGCGCCGACCAGATCGGCCTCACGCCCTACGGTTTCGAGGAATTTCCGGTCATCTTCTGGGATCTCTACGGCGAGAAGGGCCACCGCGTGCGCACCACCATCGCCGAGATGGGGCCGCTGCTGCTCGCCCGGCTGATGAACGCATCCGAAGCGCAGGAAGGCGTGCTGAACATCGCCTTCAAGATCGCCGACCAGGGCGGCCTCGCCCTCCTCGACCTCAAGGACCTGCAGGCGCTTCTCAACTACATGGCCGAGAACGCCGAGGCGATCTCCGCCCAGTACGGCCTCGTCAGCAAGTCTTCCGTCGGTTCGCTGCAGCGGTCGCTTCTGGTGCTGGAACAGCAGGGCGCGGCGAATTTCTTCGGCGAGCCGGCGCTGAAGATCTCCGACATCATGCGCGTCACCAATGACGGGCGCGGCGCAATCTCCGTGCTCGCCGCCGACAAGCTGATGATGAACCCGCGGCTCTACGCCACATTCCTGCTCTGGCTGCTCTCCGAACTCTTCGAGGAACTGCCCGAGGTGGGCGATCCGGAAAAGCCGAAACTCGTCTTCTTCTTCGACGAGGCGCACCTGCTCTTCAACGATGCGCCGCCGGTGCTGATCCAGCGGGTGGAACAGGTGGTGCGCCTCATCCGCTCCAAGGGCGTCGGCGTCTATTTCGTCACCCAGAACCCCA
>CAMFHT010000210.1 GCA_945952245.1 uncultured Rhizobium sp.
GCATCGGCCGCGATGGCGGCGACTGGTCCTTCGATTTCTACATGGAAACGAAGAACGTCGCCTTCGCCACCACGGCCCATGCCATCCAGAAACTCGGCGGCTGAGGCTGCCGCGAACACCTGATCCGGCGCGTCCGGAGCGAGATCAAGACGAGAGCGGCTGGCTTGCCCGAGGGAGGCAAATGCCAGGCCGAGGAGGAACTTCATGCCCATACCCAGCCCCAATCTCTACCCAGCCTTCAACACGGTCCGGCTCAGCCATGTGGAACTCATCGTCAAGGATCTCGCGGCATCCCGCGCCTTCTACGTGGATACGCTCGGCCTGCAGGTGACCTACGAGGACCAGAGCTCGATCTATCTGCGCGCCATGGAAGAGCGCGGCCATCACTGCATCATCCTGAAGCAGGGTTCCGAGCCGGTCGCCAACCTGCTCGGCATGAAGGTCTATGCGGAAGAGGATCTCGACCGGGCCAAGGCCTGGTTCGAAGGCAAGGGCCTGCCGACGGAATGGGTGGAGCGCCCGCACCAGGGCCGGACGCTCCGCACCCGCGACAATTTCGGCATACCGCTCGAGTTCTATCACAAGATGGACCGGCTTGCTCCGATCCACCAGCAGTACAAGCTCTACAAGGGCGTGAAGCCGCTCCGTATCGACCACTTCAACTGCTTCACTCCTGACGTGGACGCATCGGTCGCCTTCTACAACGAGATGGGCTTCCGGGTGACGGAATATACCGAGGACGAGGCGTCGAAGAAGCTCTGGGCGGCCTGGCTGCACCGCAAGGGCGGCGTGCACGACATGGCCTTCACGAATGGCCGCGGTCCGCGCCTGCACCACACCGCCTTCTGGGTGCCGACACCGCTCAACATCATCGACCTGCTCGACCTCATGTCGACGACGGGCTATCTCAAGAACATCGAGCGCGGCCCCGGCCGCCACGGCATTTCCAATGCCTTCTTCCTCTATATCCTCGATCCCGATGGTCACCGCATCGAGATCTACTGCTCCGACTATCAGACGGTCGATCCCGACCTCGAACCCATCAAGTGGGACCTCAAGGACCCGCAGCGCCAGACGCTCTGGGGCGCGCCTGCGCCGAAGAGCTGGTTCGAGCATGGCAGCCTGTTTGCCGGCGTCGAGACGAAGGACAGCGCGCTCAAGGCGACACCGATCATCGCGCCGTGACATACATTGCGGGGAGGTTGCGATCGTGGCCTCCTCGTCCGCCTGCCGAATTTATCGAGGGGCGGCACCTTCTTCCGGCTGGAAAGAAGGGACATGCCGCGAAGTTTCAGCCTCCATCGTTCATTGAGGACGCGTAATGCCCGCCAAGTTTGCAAGCTTCACCCGCAACGGCCAGGCCGGCTATGGTCTGGTGACGGAGGAGGGGGTGATCGACCTTTCCGCCCGCTTCGGTCGCGATTACCCGACTTTGCGGGAGGTGATCGAGGCGAATGCACTCCACCGCCTGGAGGAAGAGGCAGAGGGAATGAAGGCGGATTTTCCGGTCTCGGACATCGTCTACGAAATCCCGATCCCCATGCCGGAGAAGATCATCTGTGTCGGCGTGAATTTCCCAGATCGCAACGAGGAATACAAGGACGGGCAGGCGGCTCCCGCCAATCCCTCGCTCTTCATCCGCTTCCCGCGCTCGTTCACCAGCCACGGTCAGCCGTTGATCCGCCCGCCGGAGAGCCCGCAGCTGGACTATGAGGGCGAGATCATGTTCGTGATCGCCAAGCGCGTAAGAAGTATTGACGAAGCCAATGGACTCGCTCACATCGCAGCCCTTTCGCTCTGCAACGAAGGCACGATCCGCGACTGGGTGCGCCACGCCAAGTTCAACGTCACCCAGGGCAAGAATTTCGACCGCACCGGCTCGATCGGGCCCTGGCTCGTGCCCTACCGGGACGAGAGCCAGCTTGCCGACATCCGCCTCGTGACCCGCGTCAACGGCGAAATCAGGCAGGAAGACCGGACGAGCCGGATGATCTTTTCCTTCCGGAAGATCATCAACTACATCTCCACCTTTACCACGCTCGTACCGGGCGACGTGATCGTGACGGGAACGCCGACCGGGGCCGGTGCCCGCTTCGATCCGCCGGTCTGGCTGAAGCCGGGAGACGTGATAGAAGTGGAAGCCGACGGGATCGGACTTCTGAGAAACACCGTTGCCGACGAGGGAACCGCCTGATGCTGACCGAAGCCCAGATTGCCGATGCCGCCCGCCGCCTGTTCGAGGCGGAAAAGACCCGCACCCAGATCCGCCTGCTCAGCCTCGATTTCCCCGATGCCGGCATGGACGATGCCTACCGGGTGCAGGCCGAATTGGTGCGGCTGAAAATCGAGAGCGGACGCACGGCCCGCGGCTGGAAGATTGGTCTCACCTCCAAGGCCATGCAATATGCCCTCAACATCAACATTCCGGATTCCGGGGTGCTGCTCGACGACATGTTCTTTCCTGACAGCGCGACCATACCGGCCGATCGCTTCATCCAGCCGCGCATCGAGGCGGAGATTGCCTTCGTCATGAAGGCGCCGCTCAAGGGGCCTGGCGTCACCATCTTCGACGTGCTCAACGCCACGGACTTCATCACGCCTGCGCTCGAAATCCTCGATACCCGCATCCAGCGTGTCGATCCGGAGACGAAGAAGACGCGCACCATCTTCGACACGATCTCGGACAATGCCGCAAACGGCGGCATCGTCACCGGCGGACGCCCCGTCCGCCCGCTCGATGCAGACATGCGCTGGATGGGGGCGATCGTCTCCCGCAATGGCGAGATCGAGGAGACCGGCCTCGGCGCCGGCGTGCTCAACCATCCGGCAGCCGGTATTGCCTGGCTCGCGAACCGGCTCGGCCAATACGGCTCTTCCATTTCCGCCGGCGATGTGGTGCTGTCAGGCTCCTTCATCCGCCCGGTGGAGGCCCGTCACGGCGATACCATCACCGCCGATTTCGGCCCTTACGGCACCGTCTCCGCCTATTTTGCCTGATCAGAGGAATTCATCCATGCCTGCACCCAAGAACCCTTTCAAGGCCGGCCTCAAGGGCGAGAAGCCGATGATCGGCTTCTGGCTCAGCCTTGCCAGCCCCTATACGGCTGAGATCGCCGGCGGCGCGGGGTTCGACTGGGTGCTTCTGGATGGCGAGCACGGGCCCAACGACATTCCGCTGCTGCTCACCCAGCTCCAGTCCCTGGCGGCGCTTCCGGTGGCCCCGGTCGTGCGCGTGCCGATCGGGGAGACCTGGATGATCAAGCAGGTGCTGGACATCGGCGCGCAGAGCGTGCTGGTGCCGATGGTGGAGACGGCCGAACAGGCACGAAACCTCGTCAAGGCCATGAACTACCCGCCAAAGGGCGTGCGCGGCGTTGGCGCCGCCGTTGCCCGCGCCTCCGCCTTCAACCGCATCCCGGATTATCTCACGACCGCCAATGACGAGGTCTGCCTGATCGTGCAGGCCGAGAGCAAGGCGGCCATCGACAACATCGAGGCCATTGCCGCCGTCGATGGCGTTGACGGGATCTTCATCGGCCCCGCCGACCTCGCCGCCGACATGGGCTATCCCGGCCGGGGAACGGAGCCGGTGGTTCTCGAAACGATCGAAAAGGCCATTACGCGCATCCAGGCCGCCGGCAAGGTGGCGGGCATTTTGAACAGCGATCCGAAGCTTGCCAACCGCTACATCGAACTGGGCGCGAAATTCGTGGCGGTCGGCACGGATGTCACCCTGTTTGCGCAGGCGACGAGCAATCTCGCGCGCAGCTACAAGGGTGATGCAGCGCCGGTGGTGAAATCGACGTCGAGTTATTGAGTTTATCATATTTTGCGTAGAGCCAGCGGCCCCCTCATCCGGCTCCTGAGCTTGTCGAAGGGCGCTACCTTCTCCCCGCTGGGGAAGTGGGCAATGTCGCGCGTTTTTGGCTTGTCTCCTCTCCCCGGCGGGGAGAGGATGCCGGCAGGCAGGTGAGGGGGCTCCAAGTACAGCGCCGACCGTGTTCCAAAAGCCGGCTAACGATCACAACCCCGCAAACGCCTTGTCCAGCGCCGAAACCGTCTGCTGTACCTCCTCCGCGGTGAAGATCAGCGGCGGGGAGAGGATGATGTTGGAGCCTGAGACACGGATCATTACGCCTTCCTGATAGGCAGCCTCGGAAACCTTCGCCATCACCTTCTTGTCGGCCGCCTTCTTGGCGGCGCGGTCCGAAACGAGCTCGATCGCGGCCATCAGGCCGATGCCGCGGACATCGCCCACGACCTCGTGCCGTTCCTTTAGCGCAGCGAGACCGGCCTGAAGCTCCACGCCGCGTGCCCTGGCATTGTCGGCGAGGCCGAGGCGGCGGGTTTCGGTCAGCGTGGCAAGGGCTGCGGCACAGCCGACGGGGTGAGCGGAATAGGTATAGCCATGGCCGATCGCGCCGAACGTGGTCTTGTCGGCCTCGAAGGCTTCGGCGATCCTTTCGCCGATCAGCGTTGCCCCGAGCGGGAAATAGCCAGAGGTGATGGCCTTGGCGATGCACATCATGTCCGGCTTCACATCCCAGAGGCGCGAACCTGACCAGGCGCCGGAACGGCCGAAGCCGGTCACGACCTCGTCTGCGATCAGAAGGATGTCGTGCTTGTCGCAGAGCGCGCGCACCTTCGGCATGAAGCTCTCGTGCGGCACGATCACGCCGCCGGCACCGAGGACGGGTTCCATGATCACGGCAGCAATGGTGTCGGCGCCCTGGAAGCCGATCTCGTCCTCGAAGGCCTGGATGATCAGCTGGGCAAGCTTTGCCGGATCGGTTGCGTTATACGGATTGCGGTAGGTGTAGGGGGCCGGCATGTGGAAGAAACCCGGCATCAGCGGCTCGTAGTTCCGGCGAAAATTGGCATTGCCATTGGCAGATGCCCCGCCGAAATGGGTGCCGTGATAGCCTTTCTTCAGCGCCAGGAACTTCACCTTCTCGCCCTGGCCTCTGACCTTCCAGTATTGCCGGGCAAGCCGCAGCGCGGTTTCGACCGAATCCGAGCCGCCCGAGGTGAAGAAGGAGCGCACCATGCCCTCCGGCGCAAACCACTCGGAAAGCTCATGCGCAAGCTCGATCGCCGGCGCCGTCGAGGTGCCGCGGAAGGCGGAATAATAGGGCAGCTGGTCGAGCTGCGCCGCGATCGCCTTCTTCACGGGATCGGCGCTATAGCCGAGATTGACGTTCCAGAGACCGCCCACGGCATCGAGCACCTCCTTTCCGTCGACATCGGTCACGCGCGTGCCCTTGCCGCCGGTGATGATCTTCGGCGGGTTCGCCTGCATGTCGGCGGGATGCGCCATGGGATGCCAGATGTGGCGGGCGTTCTGTTCGCGGAGAAAATTGCTGTCGCGCATGATTCTGTCCTTTCAGTGCTCGGCAAGGCCGAAATGGGAGAGGGCTTCGGCATAGGATCGTGCCGGGCTGGTCACGTCGAAATGCACCGACCGCATGCCGACCGCATCGGCGCCCCTGATGTTGCGGAGCTGGTCGTCCACGAAGACGCAGTCGCCGGGTTCGAGATCAAGCGCCTCGGTCACGGCGGTATAGGCGCGGGGGTCGGGTTTCAGGATGCCGGTATAGGTCGCGTCGCTGATGAGCTCGAAGCGGGCAAGCAGCGGCAGCTTCGTGCGGAAATCCTTGCCGTAGAAGAGGTCGAGTTCGTTGGAAAGGATCGCGAGCCGGAAGCCCGCCTCCGCCACCCTGTCGATCGCAGCGCGCGCCTCCGGGCGGATGACGGCGTCGGGCTCTGCGCCGCGGGCGCGGATCACGAAGGTCTGCATGTCGCTCCAGTCCTCGCCGATCAGGCGACCGGTCTCGGCGGCGCGGATGTGCCAGTAGTCGCGCTCGGAAATCTCGTCACGCTGCATCTTCTGCCAGAGTTCGTCACGTGCGGGATCGAAGGGGCCCGGCCAGGTAAGCGTTCCCGGAGCAAGGCCGAGCGAGGCTTCCGTCAGCGCATGCGTCTCGAACATGGTCTTGGAGATCACGCCGCCGAAATCGAGCACCAGGGCTTTTGCGAGCGGATGCGTCATGCCGCCTCTCCCGCCTTTGCGGCGACGCCGGCCGGGATCTTGCCCTCGGCCGCCCAGCGGTCGAGCACGGCGAGTGCCGCGGCCGCAAAGCCGGGACTGTTGATGTGGTGCGGCGTCTCGATCAGCTCGACCGGCGGGCGGATCGCTCGGCGCATGGCGGACAGGAACCCCGCAAGCGATTGCGGATCATGGAAGGGCTGGCCCGGCTGGTCCCATTCCTGGATACCGCCCTCGGGCAGGATGAAGGCAACCGGCCCGGTTGCCGCAGCAAGCTTCTCGCCGATTTTCTCCGCGATCTGCCGGCGCTCCTCCGGCGTCGCGATGATCGAGCCGATCAGGCGGTTGTGGCCGTGATAGGCGCGGTCGGCGAGCTTCGGCGGCAGCGGCAGCCAGGCGGCGACGTCGATCATGTCGACGGCACCGGGCGCGACGATCTGCGGAATGCCGAGCCGGCCTGCATTCTCCAGCCTGTCCGCGCCGGAATTGACCACCGAGCCGTTCTCGAAATTGGCAAGCTCCTGCAGGGAGAAATCCATGACGAGATCGAAGCCGCGCTGGGCGGCGACGGCTTCGAGTGCCCGCCCGCCCATGCCCGTGGTGTGGAAGACCACCAGTTCATAGCCGCGCCGGTCGAGCTCGGGCTTCACATGCGTCATGTATTTCAGGCAGGACTTGCCAAGCGAGCTCATGCCGATGACGGGCCTGGACCGGGCCGGGCGGACAGCGGTCTTCGCAGCCCCCACGACGGCGCCCGAGGCCTGCGACAGCACCGCCTTGCAGACGCTGTTCAGCCCGTAGAGCCCGCCGGCCCAGAGGATCATCATCAGATCGGTCGCGATCCGGTCCGGCGGCAGGAGATGGGAGTAGGAAATGGTGGAAACCACGAATTTCGGCACGCCCAAGGGAAGCGCCAGCGCCACGTCCAGCGCCAGATCCGTGCCCATGGAGCCGCCGAGTGCAAGCACGCCATCGATCCGGCCTTCGTCGAAGAGCTTTCTCGCAAGGATGGCGGCGCCACCTGCCATCATCGTCATGGCCGACATCTCGTCGCCGCCTGCGGTCGCCTCCGCGAGCGTATGGCCGCCGGCCGCGAGAACGTCATGCTTGGAAAAATCCGGCTCGTAGGGCGGATCGCCGAGAATGCTCACGTCCATCTGCAGGGCGTCTCCGCC
>CAMFHT010000211.1 GCA_945952245.1 uncultured Rhizobium sp.
AGCATGCCGTCGGTCAGCGGGACTTCGGCGGTGCAGCGGTCGGGCAGGCAGACGATGTAATCGAGCTTTGAGCCCTTGCCGCCATCGATCTGCATGACGATGCCGGGCGGCAGCAGGCGGGCCGAAGGAACGGAAACCTGCATGATCTTGCGGTTCACCTTGCCGGTGATGCTGACGAGACCGACGGCGGTGATCATCTGGCCATTGTTGGCGCGCTGGATGTTCTGGACAGCACAGATGTCGTTGTCTTCCTGCTTGGCGCAGGTCTTGTACCAGCCCATGGGCTCGGCGCCCGGAGCCTTGGCATCCTGGGCGGACGCGAGGCCCGGTGCGGAAGCTGCGGCGACGCAGACCGCGAGCGCGGAAAGTGCCGACTTGAGTGTGTTGTCTGCCTTGAAGATCATAACGGTATCCGTCTCCTGAAATCCTTGCACCAGATCCACAAGCCGCCTGCGGCTTGCCATGCCGACCTGGTGGGTTGGGCCTTGGGCCGTCCACCTGTGGGGCAATTGAGGCATTTGAATGGCCCGGGTGTTTCGGCTTCCTGTTACATCGACAATATGGCGATATCCAGCACTTCTTTGGTCCCGATGCTGCCCGATTTGCAGTTTTCATGGGGGCGTGTTGGATTTGAAACGCTCGTGCTAGGCTTAACTCAATACCGACTCACTTTTTTAAGAGGTTCTTTTCCATGCGCCGTTTGCTGATCTCCCTTGTATTGCTGATGACCGCCTCCTTTGCTTCGGCCGATTCCCTGCACGGCATTTCCATGCATGGCGCGCCGGCACTATCAGCGGATTACAAGCACTTCCCCTATGTGAACCCTAATGTGAAGAAGGGTGGCAAGATCACCTACGGCGTGGTCGGCACCTTCGACAATCTCAACCCGTTCATCCTCAAGAGCATGCGCACCACGGCGCGCGGCATGTGGGACCCGGAATTCGGAAACCTCGTCTACGAATCGCTGATGCAGCGCTCCCGCGACGAACCGTTCTCGCTCTACGGACTGTTGGCCGAAAGCGTGGAATGGGACGATGCGCGCAGCTACATCCAGTTCAACCTGAACCCGAAGGCCAAGTGGTCGGACGGCCAGCCGGTGACGCAGGACGACGTGATCTTTACCTTCGAGCTCCTGCGAGACAAGGGCCGCACGCCCTTCTCCAAGAGGCTGGACGTGGTCGCGAAGATGGAGAAGGTGGGCGAGCATGGTGTCCGTTTCACCTTCAACGACAAGGCGGACCGCGAAACGCCGCTGATCCTTGGCCTCTCGCCGGTGCTGCCGAAGCACGCGGTAAAGGCTGACGGCTTCGACCAGTCCACGCTGGAAACTCCCCTGGGGTCCGGACCCTACCGCATCAAGGCGGTCAATCCCGGGACGTCGATCACCTACGAGCGCAATCCGGACTACTGGGCAAAGGATCTGCCTTCGAAGATCGGCTTCGACAATTACGATCAGATCACCGTCCAGTACTTCCTGCAGGACACAGCCCTCTTCGAGGCGTTCAAGAAGGGCGACGTCGATATCTATCAGGAAGGAAGCCCGGTCCACTGGGCGCGCGGTTACGACTTCCCGGCAATCGGTTCCGGAACCGTGGTGAAGGAGGAATACAAGCCTGGCCTGCCCTCCGGCATGCTCGGCTTCGTCTTCAACACCCGCCGGCCGATGTTTGCGGATGTCCGCGTGCGGCAGGGTCTTTCGCTCGTCTTCGACTTCGAATGGGCGAACAAGAACCTGTTCGAAAACGCCTATGAACGCACCCAGAGCTTCTGGCAGAACTCCGATCTCTCGAGCCATGGCATCCCTGCCAGCGACGCGGAAAAGGCCCTTCTGGGGCCGGCTCTGTCAAAGATCGAGCCCGCGATCCTCGATGGCAGCTACAAGCTGCCCGTTTCGGATGCCTCCGGGCGAGACCGCAATCTGCTTCGGCAGGCCGTCGATCTCCTGAAATCCGCGGGCTACACGATCAAGGGCTCGCATATGGTCGATGCCAGCGGCAAGCCGCTCGCCTTCGAGATCATGACGCAGAGCCCGGACCAGGAAAAGCTCGCCATCGCCTACCAGCGCTCGCTGAAGGCGATCGGGGTGGCAGCCACGATCCGGACGGTGGATGACAGTCAGTATCAGAGCCGCAGCACCAGCTTCGACTATGACATGATCATGAAGGCATTCGTCTCGTCCCTGTCTCCGGGCGTGGAACAGACCGGCCGCTGGGGCTCTGTTGCGCGGGATCGCCAGGGAAGCGAGAATTATGCAGGGGTCGCGGATCCGGAACTCGACCGGCTGATCGACGCGATCCTGAAGGCGCGTACGCGTGAGGAGTTCCAGACGGCGGTGCGGGCGTATGACCGGCTGCTGCTTTCCGGCCATTATCTGGTGCCACTTTATTTCTCGCCGCTGCAGCGGATCGCCTTCAAGGCGACGCTCGGCCATCCCGACAAACTGCCGCTCTACGGCGCCCAGCTATCCACCTGGTGGGACAGGCGCGCCCAATAAAGGATTGAATGCAATGGAGAATATCGTCATCGACGTGGTGTCCGACGTCGTCTGCCCCTGGTGCTATCTCGGCAAGGCGCGGCTTGATCTCGCAATCGCCGAAGTGCAGGACACTGTCGGTGTCGAGGTCAACTGGCGTCCCTACCAGTTGAATCCGGACTATCCGCCTGAAGGCGTCGACCACAAGAAGGCGCTGGCGGAGAAACTTGGCGGCCAGGAAAACGTCGACCGCGCCCATCAGATGCTGACCGGCCTCGGCAAGGAAGTCGGCATCAACTACGATTTCGACGCCGTGAAGATCGGCCCGAACACCATGGACGCCCACCGCCTGCTGCTCTGGGCGCACACCGAAGGCCGCGAGATACAGGGCCGGGTCGTGGAAGCGCTGTTCAAGGCGAATTTCGAGGAAGGCCGCAATGTCGGCGACCATGCCGTCCTGCTCGACATCGCCGAGAAATCCGGCCTCGACCGGAACGTCATTGCCCAGTTGCTTGCCTCCGAGGCGGACAAGGATACCATTCGCTCGGAGATCGACGCCGTGCAACAGATGGGCGTCTCCGGCGTCCCCTTCATGATCTTCGACCAGCAATATGCGATCAGCGGCGCCCAGACGCCGGACGTGCTGGCTGGCGCGCTCAGGGACATCGCACGGATGAAGAAGGAGGCGCGGGCGGCGGCGAATTGACGGGCGATGCTGCGGGTTTGCAGAACCCGTACCCCCCTCTGCCCTGCCGGGCATCTCCCCCACAAGGGGGGAGATCGACCCTGGGCTTATGCCCCGCCACATAATTTAGCTACGCCCTCATCCGGGTTGAGACGGAGCGAGCGGCTGGCCTCCTGCTGATCTCCCCCCTTGTGGGGGAGATGCCTGGCAAGGCAGAGGGGGGTACCCTCCACAGCCCAGGCCGTTCCCACCCTACCCCTTCACCAACCCCGCCAGCTGCGTGATCACCACCGCGGCGCCGGAGAGCCGCTTTTCCGGCGTGGGCAGGTCGCGGCTCAGGAAGACGCTGTGGTCGGGGCGGATCTTGGCCATCGTGCCCTGCCTGCCGATATAGCCGACGAGCGCTGCCGGATCGGGGAATTCCCTGTTGCGGAACTGCACGACGACACCCTTCGGGCCGGCCTCCAGCTTTTCCACGTTCGCCACGCGGCAGAGCGACTTGATGTAGACGATCTTGAGCAGGTGCTGCACTTCCGTCGGCAGCGGGCCGAAGCGGTCGATGAGTTCGGCGCCGAAGCCGTCGATCTCCTTGATGTCGGTGATCTCGCCGAGGCGGCGGTAGAGGCCCATGCGCAGGTGAAGGTCCGGCACGTAGTCGTCTGGGATCATGACCGGCGTCCCGACAGAGATCTGCGGCGACCAGCCGCTTTCCTGCACCTCTTCGTCGCCCTTCACTTCCGCCACGGCCTCCTCCAGCATCTGCTGGTAGAGCTCGAAGCCCACTTCCTTGATATGGCCGGACTGTTCCTCGCCGAGCAGGTTGCCTGCGCCGCGAATGTCGAGGTCATGGCTTGCGAGCTGGAAGCCGGCGCCCAGCGTATCGAGCGACTGCAGAACCTTAAGCCGCCGCTCGGCGGTCGCCGTCAGCACCTTGTTGACCGGCAGCGTGAAGAGCGCAAAGGCGCGGATCTTCGAACGCCCGACGCGGCCGCGCAGCTGGTAGAGCTGAGCGAGGCCGAACATGTCGGCCCGGTGAACGATCAGCGTGTTCGCGGTCGGCACGTCGAGGCCGGACTCGACGATGGTGGTCGAGAGCAGCACGTCATACTTGCCGTCGTAGAAGGCGTTCATCACGTCTTCGAGCTCGCCCGCCGCCATCTGGCCATGGGCAACGGCCACCTTCAGCTCCGGCACGTCGGACTGCAGGAAGGCCCTGACGTCCTCGAGGTCGGCGAGGCGCGGGCAGACGTAGAAACTCTGGCCCCCGCGGTAGTGCTCGCGCATCAGCGTCTCGCGCACGACCAGCGGATCGAAGGGCGAGATGAAGGTGCGCACCGCCATGCGGTCGACCGGCGGGGTTGTGATGAGCGAAAGCTCGCGCACCCCGGTCATGGCAAGCTGCAGCGTGCGCGGGATCGGCGTCGCCGAGAGCGTCAGCACGTGCACGTCGCTCTTCAGCTCCTTCAGCCGCTCCTTGTGCTTCACGCCGAAGTGCTGCTCCTCGTCAATGATGAGGAGGCCGAGATTGGCGAACTGGATGCCGGAGCCGAGCAGCGCATGCGTGCCGACGACGATATCCACCTTGCCGTCTGCAACTTCCTTCTTGGTCTGCGCGAGTTCTTTTGCCGTCACCAGACGGGAGGCCTGGGCAATGCGGATCGGCAGGCCGCGGAAACGCTGGGCGAAGGTCTTGAAGTGCTGCCGGGCGAGAAGCGTGGTCGGCACCACCACCGCAACCTGCACGCCGTTCATGGCAGCGAGGAAGGCGGCACGCAGCGCCACCTCCGTCTTGCCGAAGCCCACGTCGCCGCAGACGAGCCGGTCCATGGGCCGGCCCATGCCGAGGTCTTCGCGGACCGATTCGATGGCGTTCAGCTGGTCCTCGGTCTCGTCATAGGGGAAGCGGGCGGCGAATTCGTCGTAGAGGCCATCGGGTGCAACCAGAGCCGGAGCCTTCCGCACCATGCGCGCGGCCGCGATCTTGATCAGCCCGTCCGCCATGTCGAGCAGGCGCTTCTTGAGCTTGGCCTTGCGCATCTGCCAAGCGCCGCCGCCGAGCTTGTCCAGCACCGCCTCATTGCCCTCGGAGCCGTAGCGCGAGAGGAGATCGATGTTTTCGACCGGCAGGAAGAGCTTGGCCTCGTCGGCATAGACGAGCTCCAGGCAGGCATGCGGCGCGCCGGCGGCCTCGATGGTGCGCAGACCGACGAACTTGCCGATGCCGTGCTGGGCGTGGACGACAAGCGAGCCCTCGTCGAGCCCTGCCACCTCGGAGATGAAGTCCGCACCGCGCTTGCGGCGCTTGGCGCGGCGCACCATGCGGTCGCCGAGAATGTCCTGCTCGCCGATGATCGTCAGATCGCCCGTCTCGAACCCGCCTTCCAGGCTGACGACGGCGGAGGCCGCCTCGCCCTTCTTGAGGTGGTCGAGATCCGAAAGCGACTTGATGGGCCTGATCTTTTCAAGCCCGTGCTCGTTCAGCACCTGCAACAGGCGGTCGAGCGAGCCTTCCGTCCAGGCCGTGATGAGAACCTTGCGGCCCTTGGCGCGACGCTCGGCGATGTGCTTCACGGCAACGTCGAAGACGTTGACGCGCTCGGCCTCGCGGTCCGCATTTTCCTGAAGCGTCTTCGCCCAGCGCGGGCCGGGGGCGGCATCGACGGCGATGACCTTGCGGCCCGCCGATTCCGGCTCGTTGAACGGAGTGAGCCTTATCGCGCCCTGCGCTTCCAGCACGGCATTGAAATCGCGCGGCTCGAGATAGAGCTGGCCGGGAGAAACGGGCTTGTAGGGCGCGCCCTGCGCCATCTGACCCTTCTTGTTTTCGCCCTGCTGGCGGCGCGCCTCGAAATAGTCGTGCACCAGACGCGAGCGCTCTTCCGCCGCCTCACGCAAGGTATGATCGCTGACGATACGGAAGCCTTCGAGATAGTCGAAGACAGTCTCCAGTTCCTCGTAGAACAGCGGCAGCCAGTGTTCGAGGCCGGCATAGCGGCGACCTTCCGACACGGCGGTGTAGAGCGCGTCGTCGCGGGTCGCCGCACCGAACAGCGAGAGGTAGCGGGTGCGGAAGCGCGAAATCGTGTCCGGCGTCAGCGTCACCTCGCTCATGGGGTTGAGGTCGAGCGAGCGAGCCTGGCCGGTGGTGCGCTGGCTCGCGGGATCGAAGGTGCGGATCGTCTCCAGCGTATCGCCAAAGAAATCGAGGCGCACGGGCTCTTCCTGGCCGGGAACGAAGACGTCGAGAATGCCGCCGCGCACGGCAAATTCGCCGACCTCGCGCACGGTCGAGACGCGATCGAAGCCGTTCCGCTCCAGCCGGGCGGCGATGTCGTCCATACGCACCGTGTTGCCGGGCCGGGCCGAGAAGGCGAGGCTCTCGATCACGTCGCGCGGCGCGACCTTCTGCAGCATGGCATTGGCCGTTACCAGCACGATTGCCGCATGCGGCTTCTTCCGGTGGGCGATGAGGCCCGTCAATGCGGAAAGGCGGCGGGCGGAATTGTCTGCGCTCGGTGACACGCGGTCGTAGGGAAGGCAGTCCCAGGCGGGCAGCGTCAGCACGGGAATGTCGGGCGCGACGAAGGAGAGCATCTGCTCGATGTCTGTCATTCGCTGGCCGTCCGACATGATGTAGGCAACCGGTTGGCCGGTGCGCGCCAGCTCCGCCAGGATCAGCGGCTCTAGCCCCGCCGGCACGTTGGCAATGGTCACCGGCGCCGCCGACGCGGCCAGCTTCTTCCCGTCAATTCCGGCTATCATGCGTTGTCTTTTCCCGACATGTCCTTCGTCTGGCCCATCGTGACCGGATCGAAATCCGGGCTGTAGCTGAAGATCCGCGCGACGAGATCCGTTCGGTAACGCTCGGGCACCGCTTCGGCTCCCGTCACCCATTTCAAAAGGTCGTGGTCATCCTCGGCCATCACCCGTTCCAGCAGATCGAGATCCGCCTCCGGCAGCGAACCGATCTCCGCTTCCGCGAATTGGCCGAGCACCAGGTCCATCTCCCTGATGCCCCGGTGCC
>CAMFHT010000212.1 GCA_945952245.1 uncultured Rhizobium sp.
CGTCGCCCAGCACATAGGACGGCGTGCCGCCGATGCCGAGTTCCTGCGCCACGCGGTAGGCTTCCTTGATGGAGCCGTCCGCCGGGCTTTCCTTCATCGTCTTGCGGATGTCCGCCTCGCTCACGCCGAGCGACTCGGCCACCTCGATGGCGCGCTTCTCGGTCGCACGGGTATGGCTACCGAGCAGCGCCTGGTGGAAGTCGCTGTACTTCTCGCGGGCGATCTTGCGGAAGGCATCGGCCACACGGTGGGCAGCAAGCGAATCCGGACCGAGGATCGGGAATTCCTTCAGCACGAACTTCAGGTTTGGATCCTGCTTGATCAGCGCGTTCATGTCGGGCAGCGCCTGCTTGCAGTAGCCGCAGTTGTAATCGAAGAACTCGACCACGGTCACGTCGCCCTTGGGATTGCCGAGCACCACGTCGTCTGCGGAGGCGAAGATGGCGTCGCTGTTGCGCTTGACGGCTTCGGTCGCCGCACTCGCCTGCTGCTCGGCCTTCTTCTTCTCCAGCGCCGCCTGCGCCTCCTCGATCACCTCGGGATGGCTGACCAGATATTCGCGGACGAAATCACCGATTTCCTTCTTCTGCGCATCATCGAGCGCGCTTGCGGTCATGGGCACGGCAGAAAGGCCGATCAGCGCGATGCAGGCGGTGGCCATCAGGGCCCGGGTCTTGAATGCCATCTTGTCCTCGTGGTCTCGACTATCCGCAGAGATATAGGCCCATCCCGCCACAGGACGAAAGCGAAAAGATGGCGGCAGGCCGGCGTTTCGCGGAAAATTGAAGGGGTGGGGTGCGGGAGTTCTCCCCACATCATGACGGTCTGAAACTTTTTTCAATCAACAGGTTCGCGCAATTTCCTGACTCAGATCATGATGAAAAATACCGTAGCTTATATTGATTAGAAAACTCTTATTGATCGACTGGTCATCGAATTGCCATGAGACCTGAGGCCATGATCGTTGCCGATGCGAATATCGTTCTTGCAGCCCTGCGCTCTTCAAAAGGCGCATCGCATTGGCTGGTGCGTAACATGCTGACGGGGCAGATACCGTTTGCTGTCTCTTCGGCCGTGGGGCTCGAATATGAAGACGTATTGAAGCGGCCGGGGATCTTGGGGCTCCATCCCTGGATCCGGACTGAAGAGATAGATGTTCTGCTGGATGCCCTTTTCAGTCGGGCCTTCTTGGTCGCTCCCTGGTTCCGATTCAGACCCTTCATGGACGACCCAAAGGACGACATGTATATTGAGTGCGCTCTGGCTGCAGGTGCCCGTGTAATCGTGAGCATTGATCGTGACTTCGAAATTGCAGCCGTAAGGGCTTTTGGGATCACCGTGCTGACACCAGGCGCATTTGTTGCAGGTTGGAAGGAAAGGAGACAGGAGAAATGAACACCTACTCTCTGAAGCTTGCTGATCACCTCATGGAACAAGCTCGAAAAGCAGCTGAAGAAGACAATGTGCCGCTGGACCAGTTGCTGTCGTCCTTCATCGCCGATGGGATCGGGCATCGGCGCGCAATGCTCGGACTGAGGCGGCGGGCAGAGCGTGGTGACCCAGAGTTGGCGCTAACGATCCTTGATCGCGCTCCGGCGACGAATCCGGAGCCGAACGATCGGCTTTAGTCGCGGCTTCGAACCTGACAGTTTGCGAAAAAGGCCGCTCCCATCGGAAGCGGCCTTTCTTCATTCGATTTCTTTAACCCGGCTCAGAGGAAGCCGCGGCGTTGCCACCAGCCGGCTTTCTTCGGCTTGTCGTCCTCCGGCTTGTCGGCGGAGGTAGAGCGGACGACCGGCTCGGAGTTCGAGAGGTTCGAGCTGCGGTTGGCGCGGACCTGGCGCTGCTCTTCGTTCTCCGCGGCGGCTGCCTCGGCGGTGTCGGCTTCGGCAGCGGGCGCCTCTTCCTGTGCGGGCTCAGCCTCCGCGGCTTCGCTGATCGTGACGGAAGCGGCGTCCGGCTCCGGCTTTGCCTTGCGGCTGCGCTTGGCCCGGGCGGGCTTTGCTTCTTCCGGCTGCGGCGCCTCGGTCGCTTCCGGTTCTTCCGCGGCTGCAATGACGGCAGCCTCGGTCACGACTTCGGTCTCGGCAACATCCGCTTCCGAACGGTCATCGCCTTCGCCATCGTCGCCGGCCTCGTCGCCGCCGTTCTCGGTTGCAGTTACGCCTTCGACACCGTCTTCGCGGTTGCGGCGGCCACCGCGCTTGCCGCGGCGGCGGCGCTTGCGGCGATTGCCTTCATCCGTCTCGGAGCCGGTTGCAGAAGCGGCAGCGGCTTCGCCATTGCCCTCTCCGCCCTCGTCCTCGTCGTCGTCCTCACCGCCGAAATCGGCATTGGACTGGTGCTCGGTGTGAAGACCCGTATCCTCGCCACGCTCGCCATTGCCCTTGCCACCCCGGCGACGACGGCGGCGCTTGCGCTTGCGGTTGCCCTGGTCGTCGGAACGGGTTTCGCTCTTTGCCTCGGAAGGAGCGGCCTTTTCGGCGATCTCCTCGTCCTCGTCCGCCTCTTCCTCGTAGACAACAGGATCGTCTTCCTCGGGCTCCGGCTCGAAGTGAACGAGGGTTTCGATCCTGACGGGGTTTTCGACCGGCTCGCCGCGATCGATCGCGAAGTGCTGCGAGCCGACATTGGCATCCGCCGCGATGATGATCGCCACACCGAAGCGCTTTTCGTAATCCACTATGGTCGAACGCTTGTGGTTGAGCAGGTAGAGCGCGATCTCCGGCGTGGTGCGCACGGTGATGTTGTGCGTGGTGTTCTTGAGCAGGTGTTCCTCGACGCCGCGCAGCACGTGGAGCGCGATCGAGGACTGCGAACGCACATGGCCGGTGCCGCCGCAATGCGAGCAGACCTGCGTGGTGCTTTCGAGAACCGAAGCGCGGATGCGCTGGCGCGACATCTCGAGCAGGCCGAAGTGCGAGATGCGGCCGACCTGGATGCGGGCGCGGTCGTTCTTCAGGCAATCCTTCAGGCGCTTCTCGACGGAGCGGTTGTTGCGCTTCTCCTCCATGTCGATGAAGTCGATGACGATGAGGCCCGCGAGGTCGCGCAGGCGCAGCTGGCGTGCCACTTCCTCGGCGGCTTCGAGGTTCGTCTGGAGCGCGGTGTCCTCGATCGAATGCTCGCGGGTCGAGCGGCCGGAGTTCACGTCGACGGCAACCAGAGCTTCCGTCTGGTTGATGATGATGTAGCCGCCGGACTTCAGCGTCACCTGCGGCTGCAGCATGCGGTCGAGCTGGGCTTCGATGCCGTTGCGCGAGAAGATCGGATGAATGTCGCGATAGGGCTGAACCACCTTGGCATGGCTCGGCATCAGCATCTTCATGAAGTCTTTCGCTTCACGATAGCCTTCCTCGCCAGCGACGATGATCTCGCTGATATCCTTGTTGTAGAGATCGCGGATCGAGCGCTTGATCAGGCTGCCTTCCTCATAGACGAGGCAGGGCGCCGTGGAATTCAGCGTCAGTGTCCGCACGTTTTCCCAAAGGCGCATCAGATATTCGAAGTCGCGCTTTACTTCCACCTTGGTGCGGTTGGCACCGGCGGTGCGCAGGATCACGCCCATGCCCTGCGGCACTTCCAGCGCGCGGGCAATTTCCTTCAGGCGCTTGCGGTCCTGCGGATTGGTGATCTTGCGGGAAATGCCGCCGCCGCGGGCGGTATTGGGCATCAGGACCGAGTAGCGGCCGGCGAGCGAGAGATAGGTGGTGAGGGCTGCGCCCTTGTTGCCGCGCTCTTCCTTGGCGACCTGAACCAGCAGGATCTGCCGGCGCTTGATCACTTCCTGGATGCGATACTGCTTGCGGGGCTTGCGGACGATGCGATCCGGCACCTCTTCCATGGCGTCTTC
Organism: uncultured Rhizobium sp.; assembly: GCA_945952245.1. Classification (GTDB taxonomy): domain Bacteria; phylum Pseudomonadota; class Alphaproteobacteria; order Rhizobiales; family Rhizobiaceae; genus Gellertiella. Next base: position 3,854 of record CAMFHT010000212.1, read on the forward strand.
GGCGCCAACGGACTCGATGACTTCCTTCTCGCCTTCGTCTTCCTCCTCGTCCTCATCTTCGTCGTCACGGGGACGGCGGGCATCTTCCGAGATGGAGTCGGAATCGACCATGGCGGCCATTTCGTCCGGCGTGGAATCATCGCCATCCGTATCGCCGGATTCGGCGGCGGGAGTGGCTTCCTCGGCTTCGGCCACGGCTTCTTCCGCAACCTTCTTCTTGGCGCGGGTGCGACGCGGCTTCTTCGGCTTTTCAACCTTGACCTCGACCGGAGCGGCTTCTTCCTCGACGGTGACGTCGGTCACCGTTGCGGCGACAGCCTCGATCTCCTCCGTGTCGCCGGCCTCGTGGCCATCGGCGGAGCCGAGATCCGTGCCCGTCTCGACATGTTCGATGTCATCGTCGCGGCGGTGCTCTTCGGCTTCGGCACGAAGCAGTGCCTGCCGGTCGGCAAGCGGGATCTGGTAATAATCCGGATGAATTTCGGCGAATGCCAGGAAGCCGTGCCGGTTCCCGCCGTAGTCCACGAAAGCCGCCTGAAGCGACGGTTCCACGCGGGTCACCTTCGCCAGGTAGATGTTTCCGCGGATCTGTTTCTTGTGCTGCGACTCGAAGTCGAATTCTTCTATGCGGTTCCCGCGAACGACAACGACGCGCGTCTCTTCCGAATGAGACGCATCGATAAGCATTTTGTCTGCCATGTAACCTGTGCTCCTCGGCGCAACAGGCCACGATCATGCGCTGCGGGCCGCAAGGTCCGCTGGCGAGATGTTGCTGGTGATGCGCCGGAAATGAATGTTCCCGCAGGAGGACGGTGCGAAGACGGCAGCGAAGCAAAGGCCGGGAGATGAACTCCCTCAACTCTGCTCGACTGTGACAAAATCTGCCGCGACACCATGGACGTCCATACGAGAAGGACTGAGTTTAGGCCCTGAGGGCCCGATGAGTTGTGCTCCTTGGAGCGTTCGGCGGCTCGCCACCGAAAATTCTTTCAGAAGCCCCGGCTCGCCGGGGTTTTGATTCAGTTTCAGGATCGGGGTGCAGCGACGGCGGATGAACACGCGGCCTGTGGCGCCATATCGGGTGGCTGCCGTACCGCTATTCTATCCCGTTAACACCTTTTATCCTGCCATGCGTTGTATGTTCAAACCACCACAATGGCAAGCGGAAAGCCACTTTCGCCATAATATTGTAATAATTTTGGAATTGCTCCAGCCGCGACGGGTGGAGATCGCGGCGCGACACGGGCAATATGCGGGGATGCGCCGAAATACATGTCTGGGGGCAGCATTGAATGGCTAATATCCGCGGCTTTATCGCCATTTGCGCCATCGCAGCGGGCGTTCTTCATGCCCCGGCCCAAGGCCAGGATGTCCCGGACGCCGATCCGATGATCGCTTCCGGGCTCAAGCTGACGGCCAACGAACGGCACTTCAAGCTGGAACTCAGCGTCGACCGCGCGCCGCAATTCACCTTCCATTACGTGGATCAGCCGCCGCGACTCATCGTCGATCTGCCGCGCACCGTCTTCACGCTTCCTGAAAAGGTGGTGAGGGGGGAGGGGCTCGTCAAGTCCGTGCGCTATGGCACCATGGCGGAAGGCCAGGCTCGCATGGTGATGGGCCTCGACAGGCCGGTGAAGCTTTCGCGATCGGAAGCGATCGCCACTGCCGCGGGCACGCAGCTCATTCTCGAAGGCGATTTCGTGCCGAGGGAGGAGTACGAAAAGCTGGTGGCGAACCAGGACTGGTCTTCCGCGCCGGCCAGGGCGGAAGCGGCCTCCGCCGATCCGCTCACTCCCTCGACGCCTGAACCGGCAGCGCCTTTTCTGGTCGCCATCGATGCCGGCCATGGCGGGATCGATACGGGTGCGAGCAGCGCCGACGGCAAGACGCTGGAAAAGGACATCACGCTCGCCTTCGCGAAGAAGCTCGCCGAGCGGCTCAATGCCACGCCCGGCATTCAGGCGTTCCTCACCCGCGACAGCGACCGCTTCCTCTCGCTCACCGAACGGGTGGAAATCTCCCGCCAGCGCAAGGCGAACCTGTTCATCTCGCTGCATGCAGACAAGCTGAAGCAGAGCGACATCCGCGGTGCGACCGTGTACACCATTTCCGACCGCGCCTCGGACAGCCTTTCGGCCAGTGTGGCCGAACGGGAAAACTTCTCCGACGAGCTCGCCGGTATCGAGATTGTGGAGGAGCCGTCCGAGGTCGCCGACATCCTGCTCGACCTCACTCGCCGCGAGACGCAGGCCTTTTCGGTCACGCTCGCGCAGTCGGTCATCCAGTCGTTCAACGGGCAGGTGGAGCTCATCAACAATCCGCACCGGTCCGCGGGCTTCCGCGTGCTGCGTGCGCCGGAAATTCCCTCGATCCTTCTGGAAATGGGCTTCCTCTCCAACCGCAAGGACGAAGAGCTTCTGAAGGACGAGGCCTGGCGCGACAAGATCGCCGGGCTTCTCACGGATGCGATCGTGAAGTACCGCCAGCCGCCGGCCTCTGCAGGCACGGGCGGCGCTGCCGCCAATGGCGGCTGAGGCGCCGACCTGCGGCAGGCCTGCAACAGCCGCCGCCGCTTGCGTAAACTTTCGGTTAATGCGCGACGGCAAAGCCCTAATTTGCGCACAATCCGGCCGATAGGTCGGGTCAGGCATCGCACGGGGTTCGATGCCGGCGCAATCAGCGTTTGTGGAGAAGCCTCGCGCCGGCAGTGTTTCCGGCCCGGCTCAACGAGACATTTCTTGCAAACTGGTAGTCGCCGTGCAAAAGCCCTGAATACACCTTTCAATCCAGCCTGTTCTCAAGGGCAGAGCGGACAAGATTCGGCATTATCGGCATGATCAGACTGATTGGATATCTCTTCGGCTTGGCCTGCGTGGTCTTCCTGATCGCGGCGGGCGGGGTAGGGCTCTATCTCCGGCAGGTCACCGGATCGCTGCCCAATTACGAAGTGCTGAATTCCTACGAGCCGCCGGTCATGACCCGCATCCATGCGGGGAATGGTGCGCTGATCTCCGAATATGCGCATGAGCGCCGCCTGTTCGTGCCGATCCAGGCGATCCCGGATCGGGTCAAGGCCGCCTTTCTTTCGGCCGAAGACAAGAACTTCTACAATCATCCGGGTGTCGACATAACCGGCCTCGGGCGTGCGATCCTCGTCAACCTGAAGTCCTACGGCACCGGCAAGCGTGCCATCGGCGCTTCGACGATTACCCAGCAGGTGGCCAAGAACTTCCTGCTGACGCCAGACCGGACGCTGAAGCGCAAGGTGCAGGAAGCCATCCTCTCCTTCCGCATCGAGCAGGCCTATTCGAAGGACAAGATCCT
>CAMFHT010000213.1 GCA_945952245.1 uncultured Rhizobium sp.
TCACGGGATCGGCCGCGAGCTCCTTGTCGCCAAGGGCGAAGGCGGACGACGGGGTGGCGGGCGTCAGGATCGCGTCCACTCCTGCGTGGAAAGCCTGCTCGAAGTCGCGCTTGATCAGCGTGCGGACCTTCTGTGCTCGGATGTAATAGGCATCGTAATAGCCGGCGGAGAGCACGTAGGTGCCGATCATGATGCGACGCTTGACCTCCTTGCCGAAGCCGGCGGCGCGGGTCTTCTCGTACATGTCGGCAATGTCCTTGCCGTCGACGCGCAGCCCGTAGCGGACGCCGTCGTAACGGGCAAGGTTGGACGAGGCTTCCGCAGGCGCCACGATGTAATAGGCCGGCAGCGCGTATTTGGTGTGCGGCAGCGAGATCTCAACGATTTCGGCGCCGGCATCCTTCAGCCAGGCGATGCCCTGCTGCCAGAGCGCCTCGATCTCGTCCGGCATGCCATCCACGCGATACTCGCGAGGGATGCCGATCTTCATGCCCTTCACCGACTTGCTGAGGGCCGCTTCATAATCCGGAACCGGGAGATCGACCGAGGTGGTGTCCTTGGGGTCGGTGCTCGCCATCGACTTCAGGAGGATGGCGCAGTCGCGCACGTCGCGGGCGATCGGGCCGGCCTGGTCGAGCGAGGAGGCAAACGCCGCTATGCCCCAGCGCGAGCAGCGTCCATAGGTGGGCTTGATGCCGACGGTGCCGGTGAAGGCGGCCGGCTGGCGGATCGAGCCGCCGGTGTCGGTCGCGGTCGCGCCGGCGCAGAGATGGGCCGAGACGGCGGCAGCCGAGCCACCGGACGAACCGCCGGGCACCAGCGCCTCGCTGGAGTTCTTCGCCTTCCACGGGTTGACCACAGGGCCGTAATAGGAGGTCTCGTTGGAGGAGCCCATGGCGAACTCGTCCATGTTCAGCTTGCCGAGCTGCACCGCGCCGTCGTTCCAGAGGTTCTGTGTGACAGTCGATTCGTAGCGCGGCTTGAACCCGTCGAGGATATGTGATGCCGCCTGGGTGTGGTCGCCCTCGGTGGCGAACAGGTCCTTGATGCCGAGCGGAATGCCCTCGAGCGCGCCCGCCTTGCCGGCGGAAAGCCGTTCGTCGGAAGCCTTGGCCATGGCGCGCGCCTTGTCCGCGGTCACGCTCACATAGGCGTTGAAGGTCGCATTCGCAGCCTCGATCGCCGAGAGATAGGCCTCGGTGAGTTCGGTAGCGGTGATGCTCTTCGCCTTCAGCTGTTCGCGGGCTTCGGCAATGGTCAGGCTGGTGAGGTCGCTCATGATCAAAACTTCACTTTAATATCGGCGGATGGGCGGATGACGGGAAAAGGCGGACAAGCCTTATTCCACGACCTTCGGCACGAGGAAGAAATTCTGGTCGGAAGCCGGTGCATTGGCGACGACGTCATCGGCCTTGCTGCCGTCGGTCACGGCGTCCTGCCGCTTCTTCATCGCCATCGGTGTCACCGAGGTCATGGGCTCCACGCCCTCGACGTCCACCTCCGAGAGCTGCTCCACGAAGCCCAGGATGCCGTTCAGCTCGCCGGTCATGCGTTCGGCTTCGCCATCGGCGAGGGCAATGCGGGCAAGGCGCGCGACGCGCTTTACGGTAGCAAGATCTACGGACATCATCAGTCTCCGGCTCTGTCAGTCAGACCCGCTATAAAGGCCTCGCCCGCCCTGCGCAACGGGGATTTGTCAGACCGTGACGGTCGTTCCCGGCTTCGGCGTCTCGATCTTCACCTTCACGCCTTCCATGGCGTTGACGAAGATATCCGGCGTCTGGTCGATGATCGGGAACGAGCCGTAATGGCAGGGCAGGATCGTGCCGAAATTGAAGAAGCGCTGGCAGGCGAGCGCGGCCACCGCCCCGCCCATGGTGAAGCGGTCGCCGATCGGCACGAGGCCGATCTCCGGCTGATGCAGTTCGTTGATCAGCTTCATGTCGGAGAAGATGTCGGTATCGCCCATGTGGAAGAGGGTCGGCTCGTCCTCGAAGTGAAACATGATGCCGTTTGCAGAACCCAGCGAATGCGACACGCCGTCCTCCGTGATGGCGGCGGAGGAATGCAGCGCATTGGTGAACGTGGCGGAGAAGCCCGGCAGGTGGATGGTGCCGCCGGTATTGCCCGGCTCGTATTTCTTCAAGCCCTTCATGGCGAGCCACATGCAGAGATCGAAATTGGCAACGACCGGCACGTCCGCCTCGGCGGCGATTTCGAGCGTATCGCCCACATGGTCCGAATGGCCGTGGGTCAGCACGATATGGGTGATGCCCTTGACCGCATCCTTGCGGTCCTGCCCGGCAAAGCCGGGATTGCCGGTGAAGAAGGGGTCGACCAGAATGTTGGCGCGTGCGGTTTCGAGGCGGAAGGCGGAGTGGCCGAGCCAGGTGATTTTCATGTGAGCATTCCCTCGGGATGTCTTCTCTATGGAAACTGGTTTATCAGCGGATCTTGAGCGGTGCAAAATGGCCGCGATCAAAACATAGAGACTTCGGGAAAATTTCAAATGGCGGTGGCAACCCTAGAGGAACTGGCAGAGCGGCTGAAGCCCGGCGAGGCGATTGCGGGGCTCGACCTCGGCACCAAGACCATCGGGCTCGCCATGTCCGACCTCGGCCGCCGCCTCGCCTCGCCGCGGCCGGTGCTGAAGCGGGTGAAGTTCACCAAGGATGCGGAGCTTCTGCTGGCCTTTGCGGCAAAGGAGAAGGTCGCGGCCTTCGTCATCGGCCTGCCGGTCAACATGGACGGGTCGGAAGGCCCGCGCGTGCAGGCAACGCGCGCCTTCGTGCGGCTGATGGGCGAGAAGACGGACATTCCCTTCGTTTACTGGGACGAGCGTCTCTCGACCGTTGCCGCGGAACGGGTGCTGCTGGAGATGGACGTATCGAGGGCGAAGCGGGCCGAACGAATCGATTCGGCGGCGGCGAGCTTCATTCTTCAGGGCGCCCTGGACAGGCTGTCTTCTCTCGCGAGAGGCTGAGCCCTAGAGCCCGGCAAGCCGCCTGCCCTTCAGCCAGGCCATGATCGCCTTCCGGCGGCGCAGCGCCATGAGGCCGAAGAGGATCAGCGTATCCACGACGACGGCCTTCATCACCAGCGGCGGGATCGTGTCAGGAGGAATGCCGAGCACGTTCCCGTAGATCTGGAACACCAGGTCGTGGAAGTCGCGGCGCAGCATGTAGATGCCGAAGTTCATGTCGTAATAGGAAAGCCCGTACCACAGCCCCAGAAACAGGATCGGTCCGCCCCAGAAAAGAAGAAACCACTTCATGCCGCGGCTCCTCTCGTCTGCTGAGGCGTGTAATCGGCGGTAACCAGCCAGCGAAGCCCGGCCATGGCCACCAGCACCGCAGCCGGCACCGTTATGTCCTTCGCCAGGAATGCGAAGAACAGGACGGAGACGAGAAGAAGGCCGCTTCTTTCCAACATGCGGGTCGCCCATGGTTAACAGTTCATTAACGCCAATCTCTACCGTTAAGCTGCTTTAGGCAATGGAAAGCAGGGGATATGGTTAATGGGGGTGTGGATTGGTGGAAGAAGACATAGCACGCCGACGGCCGGAAGCTGCGTGTGCGGCCCCCTCACCCCCTGCCGGACCCTCTCCCCGCCGGGGAGAGGAGACTTGGGGCAGCCCGCTCGCCACACGTCTCTTCTCCCCGGCGGGGAGAAGGTGCCGGCAGGCGGATGAGGGGGCTGTTGACGCAGAGGGCGGCGAACGCTTTTTCCCGCCCCTTGCGGGCGGGAAAGCAAAATTGAAGACTTAGTCGCGAAGCGGCTAAACTTCAGATTTTGCAAGGGAGGGGATAGGAGAGCGAAGCGCTTGCACCAGTGGCAAGACCCCCCGCTCTTGGAATTTCTAGCACTTAGCTTGCAGCTAAGGTGCTGAAATTCCATTCTCGCCCGCCAGGGGCGAGAAACCACAAACCCCTCACCCATAAACCCCATGGACCACGCGCTTCAGCGCGCCGCGCACCTTGTCCCAGTCCTTCTCGCTCTTCAGCGTCACCCCGGCAAAGCGGCCTGACGTCACCGAAGCGAGCACCAGTTGCTGGATGGCGGCGAGGATCACGGCGTTGGTGACGGTGGCGTCGACGCCCTTCGCGGGCTGGAGGCTGCCCTTCATGCGGTCGATCCAGCCGGCGAGCGCCCTCGAGCGGGCCTCGGAGAGACGGCGGACTTCATCGCTTTCCTCGGCAAGCTCCCAGGCCGCGATCTGCCGCACCAGCGGATCGGCGCGGAGCGCATCGAGGAAGAGGAGGGCCAGGCGCTCCATCAGGTCGCCATAGGTCAGCAGGAACATGCCGCCCGAATCCTCGGGGATGTGCTCGCGCACCCAGGTGCCGAGATCGCCGCCCACGGTTTCGATGAGGCCGGACAGGCCGCCGAAATAGCGGTAGATCAGCTGCTTGTCGCATCCCGCCCGGCGCGCCACCGCATTGATGCCGAAAGCCTTGAAGCCGTCTTCGGCGAGAACGGCCTTCGCCGCCGCGCGGATGCGTGCCTCGGTCTGGCTTCGGTCTCGCACCGGCCTTTCAAGCACGTCTGTTTCTTCGGATGGAATCACTGGCTAAGCCCCCGCTCGTCACCGGGCGGTGAGTAGGAAGGTTAACCAGACCTTTCAACTGCTGGCGCCGCTTATCAACAGGAAGCGGAGGGACGCGCGGTCACGTCGCCGGCGGATAGAGGAGATCGACGATGGTCGCCGCATCGAAACGGCTGTCGAGCATGCCGTAGCTCGAGCGCCAGCCGGAGGCGAGGCGCGTTTCCACGAAAGCATCGGCGATGCGCCCTGCCCCGATGCGGGCGAGCTCTGCCGCAGCACAGGCAAGCGCCAGTTGCTCGGTGAGGAAACGCGCCGCGCCGTCGTCCCGCTCGCAGACGGCCATGGCAGCGCGCAGCACCTCCACGGTCTTGCGGCCATATCCGCCGAGCTGGCGGGCGATGTTTTCCAGCAGCGGCTCGAACAGGTTGCGGCCCCGCTCCAGAACGCGCAGCACGTCGAGTGCCATCACATTGCCGGAGCCTTCCCAGATCGCATTGACCGGCGCCTCGCGGTAATGCCGGGCGATCGGACGCTCCTCGATATAGCCATTGCCACCGATGCACTCCATGGCCTCGTAGATGAGCGCGGGCGCGATCTTGCAGCACCAGTATTCGGTCACCGGCGTCATCAGCCGCGCATAGGCCGCTTCCTCCGGGTTGGTCGGCGCACGGTCGAAGGCATCGGCAAGCCGGAAGGACAGCGCGGTTGCCGCCGCAACGTCGAGCGCCATGTCGGCGAGCACGCGCGTCATGATGGGCTGCTGCACCAGCGGCTTGCCGAACACGGCCCTCCCGCGGGTGTGATGCACGGCTTCCGCCAGCGAGGCGCGCATGATGCCGGCAGAGGCCAGCGCGCAATCGAGCCGTGTCAGCGTCACCATGTCGAGAATGGTGCGGATGCCATCGTCGGGCGAGCCCAGCAGGAAGCCGTAGGCGCCTTCGAATTCCACCTCAGAGGAAGCGTTGGAGCGGTTGCCGATCTTGTCCTTCAGGCGCTGAAAGTGCAGGCCGTTGGCCGTACCGTCTTCCAGGAGGCGCGGCACCAGGAAGCAGCCGAGCCCCTCGCCCGTCTGCGCCAGCATCACGAAGCCGTCGCTCATCGGCGCGGACATGAACCACTTGTGCCCGGTAAGCCGGTAGATGCCCTTGCCCAGCCGCTCGGCGCGGGTGGTGTTGGCGCGCACATCCGTGCCGCCCTGCTTCTCCGTCATGCCCATGCCGAGCGTGACGGCGGATTTCTTCATCGCCGGCTTGTTGGACGCGTCATATTTCCGCGACAGGATCTTCGGCGCCCATTCCCGCTGCACGGCGGGATTGGCGGCCAGCGCCGCGACGGAGGCGCTCGTCATCGTCAGCGGGCAGAGATGGCCGCATTCGAGCTGGGCGGTGAGGTAGAAGCGGGTGGCGCGGATCTTGTGCGAGAGGCCGCGCAGATCCGGATCGGTCTCCCGCTCCCAGACGCTGGAATGCAGGCCCGACGCCATCGAGCGGCGCATCAGCGCATGCCAGGCGGGATGGAAATCGACGGTATCCAGCCGCTCGCCGCGGGGGCCGTGGGTGCGCAGTTCCGGCACCACGCGGTTTGCCATGCGCGCCAGCTCCTGCGCCTCGTGCGAGGTGACATAGCGCCCGATCTGATCGAAATCCTCGCGCACGGCACGCGGCATCGTCGATGTCAGATCGACGATCAACGGGTCGGTGCGATAGGCGTTTATCCCTGTCCAGAGCGGCGGCTGGTTCAGGGCGGCGAAAGGATCGGCCATGGGCTGCGGTCTGTCTTCCCTGTAGCAATGCGGATGGTTCTAACCCCGCTTTGCATGCCAGAGGGTTAATGGCAATCGGCGCTACCGGAAAAGCCGAGGGGACAAGTGAAAAGCCCTGTCCTCTGGAGGTTTCCTTCCCCGGACCTTTGATCTATAGAGCGGCGAACAGTGTCCGGAGGTCAGGTCCATGGTGCATTTTCCCCACCGCCATCTCTTAGGGATAAAGGGCCTCACGCCCCCCGACATCGCCCTTCTGCTCGACAGGGCCGACGAGGCCGTGAAGATCAGCCGGCAGCGGGAAAAGAAGACTTCGACTCTGCGCGGCCTCACCCAGATCAACCTCTTCTTCGAAGCCTCGACGCGCACGCAATCCTCCTTCGAACTCGCCGGCAAGCGCCTTGGCGCCGACGTGATGAACATGTCGGTCGGCAATTCCTCGGTGAAGAAGGGCGAGACGCTGATCGATACCGCGATGACGCTGAATGCCATGCGCCCGGACGTGCTGGTGGTGCGCCATTCCTCTGCAGGCGCAGCCGCCCTCCTTGCGCAGAAGGTCTCCTGCTCCGTCATCAATGCCGGTGATGGCGCGCACGAGCACCCGACGCAGGCGCTTCTGGATGCGCTGACCATCCGCCGCATCAAGGGCCGTCTCTCCGGCATCACGGTCGCGATCTGCGGCGACGTGCTGCATTCGCGGGTGGCGCGCTCGAACATCCTGCTTCTGAATACGATGGGTGCCCGCGTCCGCGTCGTGGCGCCCGCGACGCTGCTGCCGGCGGGCATTGCGGACATGAGCGTCGAAGTTTCGCACAGCATGAAGGAAGGT
>CAMFHT010000214.1 GCA_945952245.1 uncultured Rhizobium sp.
TACACGTAAGGAGTCGTCGGCAGCGTCAGATGTGTATAAGAGACAGGGCAAGACCCCGCATCCGTCGAACAGCCGCGCGACCATTCTCGATGACGAGAACGCCTGGTTCGGCTTCGAGCAGGAATACTTCTTCTACAAGAACGGCCGCCCGCTCGGCTTCCCGGAAAGCGGCTTCCCCGCTCCGCAGGGCCCCTACTACACCGGCGTCGGCTATTCGAACGTCGGCGACATCGCCCGCAAGATCGTCGAAGAACACCTGGACATCTGCCTGGCTGCCGGCCTGAACCATGAAGGCGTGAACGCCGAAGTGGCCAAGGGCCAGTGGGAATTCCAGATCTTCGGCAAGGGCTCCCGCAAGGCTGCCGACGAAATCTGGCTCGCCCGCTACCTGATGCAGCGCCTGACCGAGAAGTACGGCATCGACATCGAATACCACTGCAAGCCGCTCGGCGACACCGACTGGAACGGCTCTGGCATGCACGCCAACTTCTCGACCAAGTTCATGCGCGAAATCGGCGGCAAGGACTATTTCGAGCGCCTGATGGCAGCCTTCGCCGAAGCCCGCGAAGACCACATCGCCGTCTACGGCCCGGACAACCACATGCGCCTGACCGGCAAGCACGAGACTGCTTCGATCCACCAGTTCAGCTACGGCGTGGCTGACCGCGGTGCCTCGATCCGCGTTCCGCACTCCTTCGTGAACAACGGCTACCGCGGCTACCTCGAAGACCGCCGCCCGAACTCGCAGGGCTGCCCCTACCAGATCGCTTCTCAGATCCTGAAGACCATCTCCACGGTCCCGACGGATGTAGAGAACCGCGAAGCTGCCTGATCAAGGCCAAGGCGTCCGCAGAGGCGCCGCACGGTGACCCATCCACCGCCAGCATGACGAACGCCCCGCCAGAAGCGGGGCGTTTCGCTTTTCAGTGATCTCGTTGCGAGAAAGGCCGCTCTACCTGTTGCCGGCGAGACGGTCGCTGAGCCGTGCGTGCGCCAGGCCGACCGAGGCAACGAGCGGCGTGAAGACGTGGAAGGGCAAGGCACGCGCCGGTCGGAGCGGGATCGGCACGGTCTCCGGATCATCTCCGAGCGCCAGGCGCGCGAGCACCCGGCCGAGCTGCGCCGTCATGGCAATGCCCCGGCCATTGCAGCCGATGCCGCCGAAGAAGCCTTCGCCGAAACGATGGATGCGCGGCAGGAAGTCCGGCGTCATGATCGCCGTTCCGGTCCAGGCCGCTTCGAGTGCAGGATCTTGCGGCAGTTGGAGCTCGGTTGCCAGCCGATCCGCCACGGCGCGCGCAACGCGGTTCACGGCCCCGAGCGGGTTCAACGCCATGCCGCCGCTGATCAGCCGGTCGTCGCGGTCGAGACGGTAGGTGAACAGATTGGAGCGGGTATCGCCCACCGGCAGCCGGTGCGGTGCGATGCGGGCGACGGTCGCCCGGTCCTGCGGCTTCGTCGCCATCTGATAGACCCGGAGCGGCACGCCGGTCCGGCCCATCAGCTTTGCCACGCCCGAGGTGAAGGCATTGGTGGCAAGAAGGACGCTGTCGGCCAGGATCTCGCCGCCCGCAAACGAGATCAGCCACCCGGTCGGGGATCGCTCGGCACTTCGTACGAACGCGTCTTCGCGGATCGCACCGCCGCGTTTCACCACCGCATGCGCGAGCCCGAAGACATAGTCGAGCGGATGGATTGTGCCGCCGGAGCGGTCGATGAGGCCGCCGGAATAGATGTCCATGCCGGTTTCGGCGCGGACATCTGCGGCGTCGAGGAAGTCTACGGGCCTGCCCAGTGCCTGCCACGCTCTGGCGCGCGCCTTCAGCACCTCCGCCATGTCACGGCCATAGGCCGGCTGCAGCCAGCCCGTCTGGGCTGCGTCGCAGGCAATGTCTTCCTCCGCGATGGTCGAGAACACCGCATCTGCACCTTGGGAAACAAGGGAGAGAAGCGCTTCGGCCTCATCCGCCGGCAGCTTCTTCCGCACGGCGGCCGGGTCCGCCTTGGCGAAATTCGGAACGACGAAGCCGGCATTGGTGCCGCTTGCGCCTGCGCCGAGGCGCGAGGCCTCGAGCACCACGACCTTACGCCCTGCCCGCGTCAGCTCCCGCGCCGCAGTCAGGCCGGTGAAGCCGGCGCCGATGATGACGGTGTCGCATCGTTCCGGCAGCGGCGTCGTGCGAAAATCGGGCCGCGGTCCCGACGTGAGCGTCCAGAGCGTCTGCATGATGTGCTTCGTTCCCGGGGTGCGGGCCTGTCCCGCCCATCCCCTTACAAGAATTCACACCGCCGGGAAGGCCGAACCCTCCCGGCGGCAATTTATGTTACTTGATGCCGGCCATGATCTTGCCGACGTCGTCGGAGGACATTTCGCCCGTCGTCTCGACCTTGCCTTCCTTGATCTTCCAGAGGCGGAACGGACCGGTGATGTCGCCATACTGGTCGAAGTTCACGGGGCCGATGACGCCTTCGTAGCGGATCGCCTTGCCTTCGCCGATCAGCTTCAGCGCCTTCGCGAACTCCTCCTTGCCCGCATAGATCGGCTCGCCCTTGGGATCGACGACCTTGTAGATCGCGTCCTTGATCTTGGCCGGGTCTTCCGAACCCGCCGCCGCAATGGCGAGGCCGACGATCGCGCCTGCGTCATAGGAACGGTCCGCTGCGGGGTTCGACGGCTCGATGCCGCCGGAGAAGGTCTTGTAGTTGGCGTTGAAGTATTCGGTCGACTTGGTGGGGCTGGTGCCCGACGAGGTGCCATAGGCTTCGCTGAGATAATCGGCGCCGACGGAATCGATGAAATCAGGGCTGTTCATGCCGTCGTTCAACAGGAACTTCTGCACGCCGCCCTGGCTGATCCAGGTGCGGGCGATGGTCGCGCCGTCGACCGGCGTGCTGACGAGGTAGAGGCCATCCGGCGAGCCGGCCATGGCGGCGGTGACTTCCGACTGGTAGCTGGACTGCTTCTCGTTATAGGGCGTGACGTTGACGATCTCGCCGCCCATCGCCTTGTAGGCGCGGGAGAATTCCTTGACCATGTTGACGCCGAAGTCGTTGTTCACATGGATGATCGCGAGCTTCTTGAAGCCCTGGTCGACGGCATACTTCGCGGCAGCGATCCCCTGCAACGCATCCGAGGTGATGGTGCGGAAAAAGATGCCGTTGGTCTTTCCGTCACGGCCGAGCGCCGTCAGCGTCGGCGAGGACGAGGCCGGCGAGACCTGCACGATCTTTGCCGGGGCGGTCACGGAGGTGAGGATCGGGATCGAAACGGAGGAGATGATGCCGCCGATGATGACCGGCACCTTCTTCACCTGCACGAGCTGGGTTGCGGCGTCGACGGCGACATTGCCCTGGCTCTGGCTGTCGCGGGTATCGGTGACGAGGTCGCAGCCGCGGACGCCGCCCGCCTTGTTGATGTCGTCAAAGGCCATTTCGACGGATTTCGCACCGGCCTGGCCATATTCGCCGGCGGGGCCGGTGAGTTCCATGACGAGGCCGACGGTGATCTTGCAGTCTGCTGCCTGGGCAGAGGCTGCGAGCCCGATCAGCGAAAGGGCGGTGGAAAGCGCAAGCAGTTGTTTTTTCATGGTCAGTTCCCCTTTGATGGCGTCTCTGTTCTGATGACTTGCCAGTCTCTCCGCCCGGCTCCCACCGGGCGGCATTCTCGTCGTCTCCCGCCGGTCAGGTGCGGCCGTCGTTGAGATTGTAGTGCATGATGGAGCCGTGCCGCCCGGTGCGGTCGCGCTCCAGCGTGTAGACGTCTCCCTCGAGCCCCCTGCCCTCAGCCTGCACGGCAGCGATCTCGGCCAGGTCCATCTCGGTCAGCGTCACGTCCATGATCCCGGCATTGGCCAGCGCATGCGCCTGGTTGCGGGCGCCGACGATGACGGCAGCCACGTGCGGCTGGGCAAGCGTCCAGGCGCTCGCGATCGTCGCGATGTCGACGCCATGGCGCGTGGCGATGGCGGACAGCGTCTTCAGCAGCGACTGGAACAGGTCCCAGCCGCCGAAATCGTCGATGATCAGCTTGTACTTGACGAGCGAGCGGTTCTCGAGCGGCGCCTTCGGCTCCGGCTGGCCGAGCCATTTCTCGCTGAGGAAGCCGCCGGCCACCGTGCCATAGCACAGGAACTTAATGCCTTTTTCGGCCGCAAGCGTGGCGAGAGCTCCCGCCGGGCGCTGATCCAGCACTGAGTACTGCAGCTGCTGGCTGACGACGGGAATGCCGGCATCGAAGATCTCGCGGAGCCTGACGCTGTCGAAATTGGTGGTGCCGACATTGCGTACCTTGCCTTCGAGCCGGAGCTCGTTCAGCCAGCGCATGGCATCGACATAGCCGGGGAAGGAATAATCCCACCAGTGGAACTGCACGAGATCGAGCTGCTCCGTCTTCAGCCGCGACAGCGACTGCTCGACGATCCCGCGGATGTAATCGCGACTGATCCCGGCGAGCTTGTCGAGATCCGGCACCAGTTTCGTGTGCACGCGCATGGCCGACGCCGCAGCCTGTCCGCGCGTCTCGGCCAGCTTCAGCCGCGCCGCGCCGATCAGCTCCTCGACGCCGGTATAGATGTCGGCGCAGTCATAGGTGGTGATGCCGGCGTCGAAAGCGGCGATCAGGTCGTCCACCGCCTGGGCGCGGTCGATCGCACCGTGGCCGCCTGCAAGCTGCCAGCCGCCGCGGATGACACGTGAGATGGTATAGGCGGGCGCGAGTTCGAAAGTCTTGGTCATGTCATTCCTCGTCCGATGGAAGCGGCACGGCGGTCGTTTCCGCATGGCTGAAGCGGCGCTTGCCGAGCCGCACGATCCTGAGCCGGCTCGCGCAGTTCGGGTCCGGACAGGCGATCTCGGCATCCGAGGTCATCCAGTCGTTGCGGTGCGTCTCCCGCTGCTTGGCGGCCAGAAGCGGCAGAACGGAAGCCAGGGAATAGATGGAGAAACCCTGTCCTTCCGGCAGATGCAGCATCTCGCCGCGAAGCTCGAAGTGATCGCCGGGCTTCGCGCCGCAATAGATCGGCTTTCCCTCGGGGATCACCGCCTCGACGCGGAGATCGTAGAGCTCGAACGCATCATCCGCCGCCATGTTCAACCCTCCCCGCGGGAGAAGACGACGTCGCAGGCGCCGTTGCGGCGGATGGCGTTGCAGCCGGCGGCAAAGGCGTCGCGCTCGGCGACCGGCACCTGCGCCACCACGGAGCCGGCAAGCCAGCCGATCGGGAAAAGCATGCGCGCGCCCTGCCCGTAGAAGAGGCCGATGTCGAAGATCGGGTTCGGATTGCCGCCCCAGACGCGTTCCGGCACATAGGCAAGCACGATATCGCCCGGCTGCGGCGTCAGCGTCGCATTTTCCGGCGGCAGCGGTTTTGCGTAAGCTGCGCCTTCCAGATGCGCGCTCGGCACGGGGCAGGAGATCTCGGGGCCGGTCCACATGGCATGGATACCGGGGACAGTGCGCGGTTCGGCGAGGTAATCCCACAGGAACGCTGCATTGGCCGGCGCCTTTTCAGGGAGGAGGACGGCGGAGACGGAGAGGCCGGAGCGCTCCTCGCGGATCAGGATCGAACGGGTCATGACTTTGCTTTCTGTTCCATGAGGCGGGTTCTGAGCGTGCGGAAGGGCCGGCTGATATCGGCGGCAAGTGCTTCGCGGGCCGCATCCGCATCGCGGTCGGCAAGCGCTTCCACGATGATCCGGTGGCAGTGGGCGGTATCGGCTTCGCCTGCGGCAGAAAAAGCATAGGCCGCCTCGCGGATGCAGGGCCCGGACTGCAGCCAGAGGCTCTCGATCATCGGCAGCAGCACCGCGGAGCCGCAACAGCGGTAGATTTCGAAGTGGAAGCGCTGGTTAAGCGTCATCTCGTTGTCGAAATCGGTCTGGTCGGCGAGATTGCGGAAGCGGTCCCATTCGAGAAGCGTGGTGCGCGCACGGCTGACGTCGGCATCCGTCATGCGTGTCGCCGCAAGCGCGATCGCCTCCCCTTCGATGAGGGTGCGCACGTGGACGAGGTCGTCCACCCGCTCGAGCGTCACCGGCGGGACGCGGACGGAACGGTTCGGAAGAGCTTCGAGCGCCTTCTCGCTGATCAGACGGCCAAGCGCCTCGCGCACCGGCATGGTGGAGGTCGTCAGCTGTTCGGCAAGCCCGCGAATGGTCAGCACGCGTCCGGGCTCCAGGAGACCGCAGATCAACGCACGGCGCAGCATGGCATAGACGCGGTCCTGCATCGTCTCTCGCTCGACCGGCGCGAAAAGCGGGCGGGGTTCATCCTCGACGGTTTCTGCGGCACTCGATTTCAACATGGTGAAATTCCTCTTGCGCAGAGAATTAAAGCTCAATAGCTTGATCAAAGCAAGTGTGATCACAGATCAAACACAAAAAGAAAAATGAGGGGCATGATGGAGCGTTCGAGTGGTCCGCCGGAGGGGCGGCCCGTGGTTCTGAGCGTGCGCGCGGCCGTAAAACGCTATGGCGGCTTGCTGGCCGTCGATGGCGTGTCCTTCGATGTCGGGCGCGGGGAGATCTTCGGTCTGATCGGCCCGAACGGCGCCGGAAAGACCACCATGTTCGACCTCGTCGCCGGCAGCGTCGAGCCGACGGCAGGTCAGATCCTGCTCAATGGCACGGATGTTTCGGGTGAAGCGGCGCACCGCCGCATCGCCCGCGGTCTCGGCCGCACCTTCCAGATCCCGAAGCCTTTCCCGGAGCTCACGCTTCTCGAAAACGTGCTGCTCGCCCGCCAGGGTCAGACCGGCGAGCGGCTGTTCATGAACTTCCTCGCGCCCGGCAAGGTGCGCGCCGAGGAAAACGCCGCCCGCGACAAGGCCATGGAACTTCTCGATTTCCTGCTTCTGAAGCGTCTCGCGCACGAGCCGGCCCGCGTGCTCTCCGGTGGCCAGCGCAAGCTTCTCGAACTCGCCCGGGTGATGATGGCGGATCCCGAGATCATCCTGCTCGACGAGCCGGCGGCGGGCGTCAATGCGACGCTGCTCGAAACCATCATCGACCGTATCCGCGCGATCAATGCCCGTGGCGTCACCTTCCTGCTCATCGAGCACAACATCGACATGGTCAGCCGGCTCTGCAACCGAGTGC
>CAMFHT010000215.1 GCA_945952245.1 uncultured Rhizobium sp.
CCGATTCCACTTCCGCCGTGCCGAGACGGTGACCGGAAACGTTCAGCACGTCATCCACGCGGCCGGTGATCCAGTAATAGCCGTCCTCGTCGCGGCGGCAGCCGTCACCGGTGAAGTACTTGCCCTTGTAGGTGGAGAAATAGGTCTGAACGAAGCGGTCGTGATCTCCGTAGACGGAGCGGGCCTGGCCCGGCCAGCTGTCGGTGATGCAGAGATTGCCGTCCGTCGCGCCGTCGAGCACCTTGCCTTCGTTATCAACGAGTTCCGGCTTGATGCCGAAGAAGGGGTGGGTCGCGGAACCGGGCTTCAGGTCCGTGGCGCCGGGCAGCGGCGTGATCATGATCCCGCCGGTCTCCGTCTGCCACCAGGTATCGACGACGGGGCATTTCTGCTCGCCGACGACGTTGTAATACCATTCCCAGGCTTCCGGGTTGATCGGCTCGCCGACCGAACCGAGAAGACGGAGAGACGAGCGTGACGAACGCTTCACGAACTCGTCGCCCGCACCCATCAGCGAGCGGATCGCAGTCGGTGCCGTGTAGAAGATGTTGACCTTGTGCTTGTCGATCACTTCCCAGAAACGGCCCTGGTCGGGGAAGGTCGGAATGCCCTCGAACATCAGCGTCGTCGCGCAGTTCGCAAGCGGCCCGTAGACGATGTAGGAATGGCCGGTCACCCAGCCCACATCCGCCGTGCACCAGTAGATATCCCCCTCGTGATAATCGAAGACATATTCATGGGTCATCGAGGCATAGACGAGGTAGCCGCCGGTCGTGTGCATCACGCCCTTGGGCTTGCCGGTGGAACCGGATGTATAGAGGATGAAGAGCGGGTCTTCGGCCTTCATCTTCACCGGCTCGCAATGGGGCTTAACGGTCGCCATTTCCTGGTGGTACCAGTGGTCGCGGCCCGGCGCCCAGCCGATCTTGCCGCCCGTGCGGCGAACTACGAGCACGTTGTGCACGATGACGAACTGCTTGGCCGCCAGATCGATCGCGATATCGGTGTTTTCCTTGAGAGGCACCGGCTTGCCGCCGCGTACGCCTTCGTCGCAGGTAATCACGAAGGTGGATTCACAATCGACGATACGGCCGGCCAGCGCTTCCGGCGAGAAACCGCCGAAGACGATGGAATGGATGGCGCCGATGCGGGCGCAGGCAAGCATCGCATAGGCCGCCTCGGGAATCATCGGCATGTAGATGGTGACGCGATCGCCCTTCTTGACGCCCATCTTCTTCAGCACGTTGGCCAGGCGGCAGACATGCTCATAGAGCTCGTTATAGGTGATCTTCTTGTCGATGTAGGGGTTGTCGCCTTCCCAGATGATGGCGGTCTGGTTGCCATGGGTCTTCAGGTGGCGGTCGATGCAATTGTAGGAGACGTTGGTCAGGCCGTCCTCGAACCACTTGATCTGAGCCTTGCCCTTGAAGGAAGTGTTTTTCACCTTGGTATAGGGCTTGAACCAGTCGATGCGCTTGCCGTGCTTGCCCCAGAACTTTTCCGGATCCTCGATACTCTCCTCATACCACTTCAGGTACTTTTCGTTATCGATCAGGGCTTGGGTTTTGGCCGATTTCAGGACCGGATACGTCTTCGACGCCATGAACTCCTCCTCTTGGCACAGCAGGCGACCGGGCTCCATGCATCATGGGCTCACCCCCCGGCTCGCAATGGTCGAGCGGACCATAGCACGCTGCTCCGCCCCCGCAATTAGACAAAGGTCATCGGCTTAAAGAAGACTCAAACCCGAAAACCGGCTGATGTTATGCATGGATTGCATTGCTCAAACAATTGCAATTTGACCTGTTTGCGTTTATAAGCCTCCGCATTTCCCGGAAATCAGTGTGGTGACACCACGGCCCGCGGCCCCGGCGCGGACGGACAGAAGGACTATATCCATGGCTCAACAGTTGCTCATGCCGAAGGCGACAGCCATATGGCTCGTCGATAATACCGCGCTGTCGTTCGACCAGATCGCCCAGTTCTGCAAGCTCCATCCGCTCGAAGTGAAGGCCATTGCCGACGGCGAAGCCGCGCAGGGCATCAAGGGTCTCGACCCCATCGCGACCGGCCAGCTGTCACGCGATGAAATCGCTCGCGCCGAGGCCAATCCGGATCACAAGTTGAAGCTTTCCGAGCCGAAGGTCCGCGTGCCGGAATCCAAGCGCAAGGGCCCGCGCTACACGCCGGTTTCAAAACGCCAGGATCGTCCGAACGCCATTCTCTGGCTGGTGCGCAACCATCCGGAACTGAAGGACGCGCAGATCTCGCGCCTCGTCGGCACGACGAAGTCCACTATCGAACAGATCCGCGACCGCACGCACTGGAACTCGACGAACCTGACCGCCATGGATCCGGTGACACTCGGCCTCTGCTCGCAGATCGATCTCGACATGGAAGTGGAAAAGGCCGCGAAGAACCGTCCGCTTCCAACCGCCGCCGAACTCGGCGCGACCCTGCAGCCGGCCTACGAGACCGAGCGCCAGCCCTATGACTATGGTCATGAGGAAGAGAAGGAAATCGATGCCGATGCCGTCTTCGCGAAGCTGAAGTCGCTGAAGTCGGACCGTCCGGCGGATGACGACGAAGACGATCTCTACTGAGATCGCCTGTATTCACGAATGCAAAACCCCGCAGGCAATGCCCGCGGGGTTTTCTTTGGCGCATGGTCAGGCCGAATTCAGCCATGCCCATGCGCACGCAAGTGTGCGGTAATCTCCTCGAGGATCGCCGGATCGTCGATCGTCGCCGGCATTTTCCAGGGCATGCCGTCGGCAATCTTCTGCATGGTGCCGCGCAGGATCTTGCCGGAGCGGGTCTTGGGCAGGCGGTCGACGATCATGACCGTCTTGAAGGCTGCGACGGGACCGATCTCTTCGCGCACCAGATTGACGATCTCCTTCTTGATGAGCTCGGCATCGCGCGTGACGCGGTTCTTGAGGACGAGGAAGCCGCACGGGATCTGGCCCTTCAGCTCGTCGGCAATCCCGATCACGGCGCATTCCGCCACATCAGGGTGCATGGCGCAGACTTCCTCCATGGCGCCGGTAGAAAGGCGATGGCCCGCGCAATTGATGATGTCATCCGTGCGCGCCATGATGAAGAGATAGCCGTCTTCGTCCATGATGCCGGCATCCGCCGTCTTGTAATAGCCCGGAAACTCGCTGAGGCAGGACGAACGGAAGCGCTCGTCGGCATTCCAGAAGGAAACGAGGCAGCCAGGCGGCAGCGGCATTTTCACGACCACGTTGCCGAGCGTGCCTGATGGCAGCGGGTGACCTTCGTCGTCGAGCACCTCGATCTTGTAACCGGGTACGGTCACGGAGGGCGATCCGTATTTCACCGGCACCTGTCCGAGACCCATCGGATTGCAGGCCATGGGCCAGCCGGTCTCCGTCTGCCACCAGTGATCGATGACGGGAACGCCAAGCACCTTTTCCGCCCATTTGATCGTCTCCGCATCGGCGCGCTCGCCGGCGAGGAAAAGTGTTCGGAATCCGGCTAAATCATACTTTGCCACGAAGTCGCCGTCCGGATCGTCCCTGCGGATCGCCCGGAAGGCCGTGGGCGCGGTGAAGAGCGCCTTCACCTTGTGCTCGGAGACGACACGCCAGAAGGTGCCGGCATCGGGCGTCCCGACCGGCTTGCCTTCGAAGATGATCGTCGTGTTGCCGGTCAGTAGCGGGCCATAGACGATGTAGGAGTGCCCGACCACCCAGCCGATGTCGGAGGCCGCCCAGAAGACTTCGCCGGGATCGACGCCATAGAGGTTCTTCATCGTCCAGGCGAGCGCGACCATATGGCCACCATTGTCGCGCACGACCCCCTTGGGCTGGCCGGTGGTGCCGGAGGTATAGAGGACGTAGAGCGGGTCGGTCGCCTTCACCGCCACGCAATCGACTTTCGTCCCGGCCTGCCGCTCTGCGGCCACTGCGGTCTCGAAGTCCACATCGCGTCCGGCATGGAGCGGCGCGTGCAGCTGGTCGCGCTGATAGAGGAGACAGTGCTCGGGCTTGTGCATCGCCATGTCGATCGCATGGTCGAGCAGGGGTTTGTAGGCAACGGTGCGGCCGGGCTCCAGACCGCAGCTTGCAGAGATGACGAGCTTGGCGTGGCAATCATCGATACGGGTTGCCAGTTCATGGGCCGCAAAGCCGCCGAAGACGACGGAATGGATGGCGCCGAGGCGGGCGCAGGCAAGCATGGAGAAGACGGCCTGCGGGATCATCGGCATGTAGATGATGACGCGGTCGCCCTTGCCCACGCCCAGCTTCGCAAGGACGGCCGCGACTGCCTGCACTTCGTTCAGCACCTCGGCATAGGTGTAGCTGACCTTTTCACCGGTCATGGGACTGTCGTAGATGACGGCCTTCTGGTCGCCGCGTCCGGTCTGAACGTGGCGGTCCAGACAGTTGTAGCAGGTATTGGTCTCCGCATCGGGGAACCAGCGCCCATAGACACCCTCTTCCGGATCGAAGACCCGTTCCGGCTTCCTGAACCAGTGGATGGCCTTTGCCTGCTCGGCCCAATAGGCCTCGGGATCGCTCTCCCAGGATCCATAGGTTTGCAGATAACCGCTTTGCATGCTGACCTCCCGATGTCTTCCTTCGAAACAGGCCGAGCGCGAGATGCGTCAGCACGCCGCCCGGACCTTTTCTGACGGGGCGAAATCTACCGGCGAAACGCATTTCGGGGGAACCCAGACTAAAGCTTAAAGCCGATACCCAAATTCGTTTATTTTAGGGATTGCTCAGTTGACAAACTGCAGGCAGTCCCACAGCCTCAATTCAGGCATGATCGTGCCGGGAAAAGGGGAGGGGAATGACATGAATTTCATTGCACGCAGCTGCTGGGTCAGCGCACCGCTTTATGCACTCGTCGGAATGGGTTTCGGGATCTGGATGTCGGCCAGCGGCCAGCATCAGTTCTCGCCCGCACATGCACACTTGAACCTGCTTGGGTTTGTGTCGATGGCACTGTTCGGAGCCTACTATACGCTTGTTCCGACAGCGGCTTCGTCCTTGCTCGCCCGGGTGCAGGTTATCTCCATGCACGCCGGCGCGGTCCTGATGTTTCCAGGGGTGATCATGGCAATCAACGGCACGGGCGACGGTCTTGCTAAGGCGGGTTCGCTGCTGGCGATCATCTCCATGCTGCTCTTCGCCTTCATCGCGTTCCGGACGAACGAACCGGCCCGCGCCTGACGCTTTTCCTCAGCGTGCGCCGAAGATCGCCGATCCCACGCGCACGCTGGTGGCCCCGAACTGGATCGCCGTTTCGTAGTCTCCGGACATGCCCATGGAAAGACGCTCGAGGCCGGCTTCCTTCGCAAGTTTTGCCAGCAGTGCGAAATGCGGACCAGGATTTTCATCTGCCGGCGGAATGCACATGAAACCCACGACGTCGAGGCCGAGTTCCTGTCGGCAGAACCCGGCGAAGGACACCGCATCATCCGGTGCAATGCCGGCTTTCTGCGGTTCTAGTCCTGTATTGACCTGCACATAGACCGGAAGCTGCCGCCCCTGCGCCTTCATTTCAGTGGACAGGGCGCGGGCGATCTTTTCCCGGTCGACCGTTTCGATGACGTCGAACAGCGCTACGGCATCGGCTGCCTTGTTGGACTGAAGCGGGCCGATCAGATGCAGCTCGATCCCAGGCGTTTCAGCCTTCAACTCCGGCCACTTGGCCTGGCTTTCCTGGACGCGGTTCTCGCCGAATACACGGTGGCCAGTCTGGATGACTGGCCTGATCGCCTCGGCATCGAAGGTCTTGGAAACAGCGACGAGTTGAGCGGAACCCGCCGGACGGCCAGCTTCACGCTCGGCCTTCTCGATTTTCTGCTTCACATCAGCAAGGCGGGCTTCGATTTCCATGGCATGCTCCCTACATATGACGAGAACCGGCTTCGACCCTCTACGCCTTGCTAGCCCGCCTTCAAGTCCTTGCCAAGTCTCGCATCTGTCCCAAGCGGTCACAGGTGCGCCAATCTTGATCTCTGGCCGCTGCGAAAACTTGACGCTTGGGCGGTTTCATGGTGAAGGTCACGGCCAATTCCTCCCTGATTTCCGGAAATTTTGAAGACATGGCCAACGAACGTTACAATCCGCGCGACGCCGAACCCCGCTGGCAGGCGAAGTGGTCCGAGGAAAAGGTTTTCGAGACCAAGAACGAAGACCCGCGCGAAAAATACTATGTATTGGAAATGTTCCCTTATCCCTCCGGCCGCATTCACATGGGCCACGTGCGTAATTATGCCATGGGGGATGTTGTCGCTCGCTACAAGCGGGCTCGGGGCTATAACGTCCTTCACCCCATGGGCTGGGACGCTTTCGGCATGCCCGCCGAAAATGCCGCCATGAAGAACAAGGTCCATCCAAAGGCCTGGACCTATGAGAACATCGCCACCATGCGCGGCCAGCTCAAGAGCATGGGCCTGTCGCTGGACTGGTCGCGCGAGTTCGCGACCTGCGATGTCGACTATTATCACCGCCAGCAGCACCTGTTCCTGGACTTTCTGGAGAAGGGCCTGGTCTACCGCAAGAACTCCAAGGTCAACTGGGACCCGGAGGACATGACGGTGCTTGCGAACGAGCAGGTGATCGATGGCCGCGGCTGGCGCTCTGGAGCGCTGGTCGAGCAGCGCGAGCTGACGCAGTGGTTCTTCAAGATCACCGATTTCAGCCAAGACCTGCTGGATTCCCTGGATACACTGGACCAGTGGCCGGAAAAGGTCCGTCTGATGCAGAAAAACTGGATCGGCCGCTCCGAAGGCATGACGATCCGCTGGGATGTGGTCGAGAACCCGCTCGCTGCGGGTCACGAGGACATCACCGTCTACACGACGCGTCCGGATACGCTGTTCGGTGCCTCCTTTCTTGCAATCGCCGCCGATCACCCGCTGGCGAAGGCAGTATCCGCCGCGAATGAGGCTGTGCATGCTTTTTCCGAGGAGTGCCGCCGCGCAGGCACCTCGCTGGCCGCGCTGGAAACGGCCGAGAAAAAGGGTATCGACACCGGCATCAAGGTTCGCCACCCGCTCGATCCGTCCTGGGAGCTGCCCGTCTACGTTGCCAACTTCGTACTGATG
>CAMFHT010000216.1 GCA_945952245.1 uncultured Rhizobium sp.
AGCCCCGCGCCATCCACGCCACTCATGGCGCGAAAAGACGTCGTGATTGTGACGATGCCGCGATGAATTGCTGGGCTCGCCGCTTCAGAGATTGCGGCCGATATTGAGGAATTTCTGCCGGCGCTCGTTACGGACCTGCTCGCCCGGCAGGGGAGAAAGTTCGCCGAGCGCCTTTGCGATCACGTCGCCCGTCGCGCCGATGACCTGGTCCGGATCGCGATGCGCGCCGCCGACCGGCTCCTTGATGATGCCGTCGATCACGCCGAGCGACTTCAGGTCTTCGGCGGTGATCTTCATGTTGGTGGCGGCTTCCTTCGCGCGCGTGGAATCGCGCCAGAGGATCGAAGCCGCGCCTTCCGGCGAGATCACGCTGTAGATCGCATGCTCCAGCATGTAGACGCGGTTGCCGGTCGCGATCGCGATCGCACCGCCGGAGCCGCCTTCGCCGAGCACGACGGAAACGATCGGCACCTTGATCTGCAGGCACATCTCGGTGGACCGGGCGATGGCTTCCGCCTGGCCGCGCTCTTCTGCCCCGACGCCGGGATAAGCGCCGGCGGTATCGACCAGCGTGATCACGGGCAGGCCGAAACGGTCCGCCATCTCCATGACGCGAATTGCCTTGCGGTAGCCTTCCGGCCGGGCGCTGCCGAAGTTGTGGAGGATGCGGGTCTTGGTGTCGTGGCCCTTTTCCTGGCCGATCACGGCCACCGCCTCGCCGCGGAAGCGGGCAAGACCGGCCTGGATCGCGGCATCCTCGCCAAAGCGGCGGTCACCCGCGAGCGGCGTGAAGTCGGTGAAGAGCTGGTTGGCGTAATCGATGAAATGCGGGCGCTGCGGATGGCGCGCGACCTGCGTCTTCTGCCAGGCGTTCAGCTGGCCGTAGATGTCGCGCATGGCGTCGCGCGTGCGGGTCTCCAGCCGTGCGATTTCCTCTGACGTGTCGATGCTCTGGTCTTCCTGCGCGAGCTTCTTCAGCTCGTGGATCTTGCCTTCGAGATCCGAGATGGGCTTTTCGAAATCCAGGTAGTGATGCATGACAGATGTTTCCGATCCTGATCGCGAGGGCCGCCTTTGGGGCTGCTCGTCCCGCCGTCCTCAGAGCAAGGCTGCTCTAATCCTTGTTTTTGGCCTGTTTGGCAAGAGGGTGATGCGTCTGCACCAGCTGATGCAGCCGCTCTTCGAGTACATGGGTATAGATTTGTGTCGTTGAAATGTCCTGATGGCCGAGTAGCTCCTGCACCACGCGCAGGTCTGCCCCGTTTTCGAGGAGGTGGCTCGCGAAGGCATGCCGCATGACGTGCGGCGAAAGGCTCGCCGGGTCGAGGCCGGCCCGGATCGCGAGATCCTTGAGGTCCCGCGCAAAGACCTGCCGCGGCATGTGACCCTCCTTCGAATTGGCCGGAAACAGCCAGGCGCTCTCTTCGCCCCCCTTGCCGGCGGCCGCGATCTCTTCCTTGAGAGCCCGGAACCGGGCAAGCGCTGCGATCGCCGTGCGTGACAGCGGCACCAGACGTTCCTTGTTGCCCTTGCCGCGCACCATCAGGAAACGGCCCTCCTGATCCAGCACGCGGGCCGGCAGAGAAACGAGTTCGCTGACGCGCATGCCGGTCGCGTAGAGGAGCTCGATCATCACCTGCATGCGCACCCGACCATAGAGACCGGGACCTTCCGTCTCCGCTTCCTCCGCTGCCTGCAGCAGCAGGCGGTCGACGTCCGAGACCGTCAGCGTCTTCGGCAGGGCCCGCGCCTTCTTCGGCGCATCGAGAATGCCCGTGGGATCATCGACCCGCAGGCCCTCGGTGAACAGGAACTTGTAGAACTGCCGCATGGCAGAGAGACGGCGCGCCTGCGATGTCGCCGCGAAGCCGCGGGCGGCAAGCGATTGCAGATAGGCGGAGAGATCGGCGCTGCCGGCCTCCGTCAGCCGCTGGCCGCGTTCGAGAAGAAAGGCTCTGAGATCGTCGAGATCCCGCTCGTAGGATTGCAGCGTATTGCCCGCAGCACCGCGCTCGGCGCTCATCATTTCGAGAAAGCTCTCGATATGAGCGAGACCCAGATCCCTCATGGCGCCGATGCCTGCTGGCTCGGCTGCTTCGGCGGGTTGAGCTTGTCGGAGGGAATGCGCACGGTCACTTCCCGTTCACGTGGCACGACCAGAACCGAAAGCGCGACCATCGACCCGTAGATGACCGCTGCGATCATCGCCAGCACGGTGAGGAAGCGGAAGAGGGTGGGCATGTCTGGTCCTTGGACTGGTTTCGGAAGAGCCGAGGGCGCTTCCCTTTCCTTTACTATGGATAAGCGGGCGTATGGTTGCAAGAATGGTGCGGGCGTTGACGTTTCTTCTGACGGACGGCTTGACGCTCCCACGGCATTTGCCGATACGATCAGACACACATTTATGGTCAGGCCAATGAGCGAAACGTTAACCATCATACCTGAAACCCTGCGCGACAAGGCGCGGGCTGCTCTTGGCAAGCGCAATCTCATCCTCGTCGGCCTGATGGGCGCCGGCAAGTCCTCGGTTGGGCGCATCCTCGCCACCCAGCTCGGCATTCCCTTCATCGATACGGATGCGGAGATCGAGCGGGTCTCGCGCATGACGATTCCGGAACTCTTCGAGACCTATGGCGAACAGGAGTTCCGGGCGCTGGAAGGCCGCGTGATCAAGCGCATCCTCAGGACCGGACCGCGCCTCGTCTCCACCGGTGGCGGCGCCTTCATCAACGAGCGGACGCGGAAGTTCATCAAGCGCGGAGGTCTCTCGATCTGGCTGAAGGCGGATCTCGACGTGCTCTGGGAACGGGTGAACAAGCGCGACACGCGTCCCCTTCTGCGCACTGAAAACCCGAAGAAGACCCTCGAAGACCTGATGAACGCCCGCTATCCCATCTATGCGCAGGCGGACATGACGGTGCTCTCCCGCGACGTGCGCAAGGAGAAGATGGCGAACGAGATCCTCGCCGCCGTCGCAGGCATACCTTACGAAGAAAGTGAAGACGAATGAACGCTGCCGCCGGTTCAGCCCCCACGAAGGTTCACGTGCCGCTGGGCGAGCGCGCCTATGACATCCTGATCGGTCCGGGCCTGATCGCCGGCGCAGGCCGCGAGATCGCCGCGCGGCTCAAGGGCCGCAAGGCCGCGATCGTCACCGACGAGAACGTCGCGGCGCATTATCTCGCACCGCTGACTGAAAGCCTTGCCGAGGCCGGCATTGCCGCAACGCCCGTCATCCTGCCGCCGGGCGAAAAGACCAAGAGTTTCGAGCCGCTGATGCGGGCCTGCAACGAGGTGCTCGCCGCCCGGATCGAGCGCAATGACGCGGTAATCGCGCTCGGCGGCGGCGTCATCGGCGATCTCGCGGGCTTCGTCGCCGGCATCGTGCGCCGTGGCGTGCGCTTCGTGCAGATCCCGACCTCGCTTCTGGCGCAGGTCGACAGCTCGGTTGGCGGCAAGACGGGCATCAATTCCCGTCATGGCAAGAACCTGATCGGTGTCTTCAACCAGCCGGATCTGGTGCTCGCCGACAGCGATACACTGAAGACGCTGTCCCCGCGCGAATTCCGCGCCGGCTATGCGGAGGTCGCAAAATACGGTCTCATCGACCAGCCGGATTTCTTCGCCTGGCTGGAGGCGAACTGGCAGGACGTCTTCGCCGGCGGCGAGGCCCGCATCCGGGCGATCGCGACATCCTGCCAGGCCAAGGCCGATGTCGTGGTAGAGGACGAACGCGAGATGGGCCGCCGCGCGCTGCTCAACCTCGGCCACACCTTCGGCCACGCGCTGGAAGCGGCAACCGCCTATGACAGCAGCCGGCTCGTGCATGGCGAAGCGGTTGCGATCGGCATGGTGCTGGCGCATGATTTCTCAGCCCGCATGAACCTTGCAAGCCCCGATGATGCACGCCGCGTGGAACGCCACCTGCGCGCCGTCGGCCTGCCCGTCTCCATGAACGAGATCCCCGGCCAGCTGCCGGGTGCCGGGCAGCTGATGGACGCGATCGCGCAGGACAAGAAGGTGAAGGACGGCAAGCTCACCTTCATCCTGACACGCGGCATCGGCCAGTCCTTCATTGCCAACGACGTGCCCGAAAGCGAAGTACTGAACTTCCTCAAGGAGAAACATCCGGGATGAGTGAACCATCGCTGTTATCCGCCTTCTCGGACTATTGGCTGACCGGACTCTCGATCATCGGTCTGCTCATTGCCTCCGGCTTCTTCTCGGGAACGGAAACGGCGCTGACCGCCACCTCGCGAGCGCGCATGCACACGCTGGAAAGCAATGGCGAGGTCAAGGCGGCGATCGTAAACCGCCTGATCGACAGGCGCGACAGGCTCATCGGCGCACTGCTCATCGGCAATAGCGCCGTCAACATCCTGGCATCGTCGCTGACGACCAGCCTCTTTCTCGGCGTCTTCGGTGAATCCGGTGTCGTCATCGCCACGCTGATCGTCACCGTCCTCGTGGTGGTCTTCTCCGAAGTCTTGCCGAAGAGCTGGGCCATTTCCTCGCCCGACCGGTTCGCGCTTGCGGTCGCCTACCCGACCCGCGCCTTCGTCGCCGTCGTCGGCCCCATTTCCACCGCCATCAACTATTTCGTCCGGCATTTCCTGAAGCTCTTCGGCGTGACGCTCTCGAAGGAGAGCTCCATGCTGTCCGCCAGCGAGGAGATCCGCGGCGCGGTCGATCTCCTTCACCGGGAAGGCTCGGTCGTCAAGGCGGACCGCGACCGGCTGGGCGGCGTCCTCGATCTCGATGAACTCGAGGTTTCCGACATCATGGTCCACCGCACGTCCATGCGGGCCGTCAATGCGGACGACCGGCCGGAAGCGATCGTGCGGACCATCCTCGAAAGCCCCTTCACAAGGATGCCGATCTGGCGCGGCTCGATCGACAACATCATCGGACTCGTACATGCCAAGGATCTGCTGCGGGCGCTCGCCGAACCCAATGTCGAGCCGGAAAACCTCGACATCGTCAAGATCGCGCAAAAACCCTGGTTCGTGCCGGAAACAACCAATCTCAAGGACCAGCTGAACGCCTTCCTGCGCCGCAAGATGCATTTCGCGATCGTGGTGGACGAATATGGCGAGGTCCAGGGCATCGTCACGCTCGAAGATATTCTGGAGGAGATCGTCGGCGATATCGCCGACGAGCACGATCTCGAGATCCAGGGCGTGCGGCAGGAGGCGGATGGCTCGATCGTCGTCGATGGCTCGGTGCCGATCCGCGATCTCAACCGCGCGCTCGACTGGAACCTGCCGGACGAGGAGGCGACCACCATAGCCGGTCTCGTCATTCACGAGTCCATGACCATCCCCGAGGAACGGCAGGCCTTCACCTTCCACGGCAAGCGCTTCATCATCATGAAGCGGGAGAAGAACCGCATCACGCGCATCCGTATCCGGCCGATCGAAGTGCCTTCTTCCGAACAGAAATCTTAAAGGAACCTTAAAGCCCGCTTCCGTGTTTCGCCTCCATCGAGGAGAGACTGACATGAACGGGATTTTAGAAGCTACCTGCGCCGCGAGCCTGCTCGGACTTGCGCTCGTCGTCACCTTCCAGCCGGCCCATGGCGCCGAGATGGAGTATCCGGCGGCGTGCAAGGCAAACACCATGAACATGCCCGGCCATATCGACGGCATGGCTGCCAAGGAACCGGAAATGTCCTCGGAGATGACAGACTACCAGAAGTCCTTCAGCCTCGGCATGCGCGACATGAATACCAACATGATGGCCGGCATGATGCAGGGTGACGCCGATGTCGCCTATATCTGCGGCATGATCGCCCATCACATGGGTGCGATCTCCATGGCGGAAACGGAACTTGCAAAAGGTGACAACCAGGCCGCCAAGACCATGGCCCAGAAGGTCATAGACCAGCAGAAGGCGGAGATCGAGGAGATGAAGGCCTGGCTGGACAAGGGCGAGAAATAACATCGTCGAACCGGAGCACGTGACATGAATATGACCGACGGCGCCATGACGGCCTGCATCGAGGCCTGCCTTTCCTGCTATCGCACCTGCCATGGCATGGCGATGCAGCATTGCCTCGAGGTGGGCGGCGAGCATGTCGCGCCCTCGCATTTCCGCCTGATGGCGGCCTGCGCCGAAATGTGCCGCGCGAGCGCCCATATCATGATGACGGGCGCAAGCGTGCATCGCGCGAGCTGCGCCGCCTGTGCTGACATTTGCGAGGCCTGTGCCAGGGACTGCGAGACGCTCGACGGCATGGAAGATTGCGTTCGCGCTTGCCGGACATGTGCCGAAAGCTGCCGCAAGATGGCTGCCTAAATCTTTACCAGCGCACGGGCTCGCCGGGTGCCGCCGGTTCGATGGCAAGTGCATGCAGACCGGCATCGAGTTCGGGCTTCAGGAGATCGCTCACCGCCCGGTGGCGGGCAAGCCGTGTCATGCCCTCGAAGGCACGGGAGATGATCCGGATCCGCAGATGGCTTTCGCCCGATCCGTCCATGCCCGGCTGGTGGCCGGCATGGAGGTGGCTTTCGTTGATGACCTCGAGCCTTTCCGGTGAAAAAGCGAGTTCGAGCCGCGCTGAGATGGTTTCCGTCATGTTCGCCATGGATGCGCTCCGCTCGGGTTTGCAGGCGCCGGAAGGCGGCGCTGCTTCGAAAAGGGGAATCCACAAAGCCCTGAACATTCCGATTTGTCAATTCTTGTCGTAACGGCTCCCCAGCCCCATAATAAGCACCAGGCCGCCTGATCGCGGCACCCTGATTTCCCCATCCAGAAGGGCGCAGGACCGTCTTCCGTCTCATCACGTCTCGAAGGACTTGCGCTGACCCGCATGAAACTTGATTCCAAATATTTCGACCGCATCCGGACCCGAAGGCGGCGTGCCGAGCAGCAGCAGGCAGAGGCCCCCGTGTGCCAATGGGATGGCTGCACGGAAAAGGGCAATCACCGCGCGCCCGTGGGGCGGAATGCGGAAGGCTCCTTCTTTCTCTTCTGCTTCGAGCACGTGAAGGAATACAACAAGGGCTATAATTACTTCTCCGGCCTCTCCGACAGCGAGATCGCCCGCTACCAGAAGGAGGCGATCACCG
>CAMFHT010000217.1 GCA_945952245.1 uncultured Rhizobium sp.
GCACCAGTTCCGGCAGGTTCTCGCCGCCGGTCGCGGCATGGATGCCGAAGATGCCGGTATCGGAAAAGCCCCAGTGGAAGGCATAGACGGAATAACAGAGGCCACGGATCTCGCGCACTTCCTGGAAGAGGCGCGAGGACATGCCGCCGCCGAGGATGTTCGCGAGGATCTGCGAACAGTAGAAGTCCCGCATATGGTAGGCCTTGCCCTCGAAGCCGAGCAGGATCTGCGTATCCATGAGGTCGCGGGTTTCGCGCGTCTCGCCGCCGATATAGCGGGCGGCGTCCATGACCGGCGTCACCACCGGACGCTGCGGCAGGCTGGCGAAACGCTCTTCGACCTGCTTGACGAAGCTGTCGTGATCGACCGCGCCGGCGGCGATCACGAACATGCGGTCAGTCGTGTAGTTGCGCGCCATGTAGTGCCGGATCTGGTCCGGCTGGAAGGAGAGCACCGTTTCCGGCGTGCCGAGAATGGTGCGCCCGATCGTCTGGTTGGCATAGGCCGCTTCGGAAAAGCGGTCGAACACCACGTCGTCGGGCGTGTCGTCGGCAGCGCCGATCTCCTGCAGGATGACGTTCTTTTCGCGCTCGAGTTCCTCCGCATCGAAGGCGCTCTCGGTCAGGATGTCGGCGAGAATGTCGACGGCGAGCGGAACGTGGTCCTTCAGCACGCGGGCATAATAGGAGGTCGTCTCGGTGGATGTGGCGGCATTGACCTCGCCGCCCACGTTCTCGATCTCCTCGGCGATCTGGCGGGCCGTGCGGCGCGCCGTGCCCTTGAAGGCCATGTGCTCGAGGAGATGGGCGATGCCGTGCTCCTCGAACGTCTCATTGCGTGAACCCGACTTGATCCAGACACCGAGAGCGACGCTCTCCAGATGCGGCATCGATTCCGTTACGACAGTCAATCCGGAAGGCAACCGGGTGCACTCAACCTTCATCATATGTCTTTCCGCGCCCCGGATGCCTCAGCCTTTGATGGCCCGGGCATGGGCGCTTATGAAGTTTTCCACCGTCGCGAGATCTGCGCTCAGAACCTCGAAACGCTCTTCTCTTGCCATCAGATCCCCGAGCCAGAGCGGCAGGGCCGGATCGACGCCGGTCGCATCCTTCACCGCCCTGGGGAACTTCGCCGGGTGCGCCGTGGCAAGCGTGATCATCGGACTATTGGATTTTTCATGGCTCTTGGCAACAAAAACTCCAACCGCAGTGTGCGGATCGAGCAGATAGCCGGTCTTTTCGAGCGTCTCGCGCATGGTGGCGGCGACCTGCTTTTCGCTGGCGCGGCCCGCCTTGAACTCGCGGCGGATGCCCTTCAGCGCTCCCTCCTCGATCTGGAAAGCGCCCGACTGCTTCAGGTTTTCCATGAGCTGGCGCACCACACCCGCATCGCGGCCATGGGCTTCGAACAGCAGACGCTCGAAGTTCGAGGAGATCTGGATGTCCATGGAGGGCGTCGCCGTCGCCTTGACCGGCTTCATCTCGTAACGGCCGGTCTTCATGGTGCGGGCGAGAATGTCGTTCTCGTTGGTGGCGATGACGAGCCGGTCGATCGGCAGGCCCATCTTCTTCGCCACATAGCCCGCGAAGATATCGCCGAAATTGCCGGTCGGCACGGTGAAGGACAGTTTCCGGTCCGGCGCGCCGAGCTGCACGGCGGAGGTGAAGTAGTAGACAACCTGCGCCATGATACGCGCCCAGTTGATGGAGTTGACGCCCGACAGCTTCATCTTCTGGCGGAAGGGCTGGTCGTTGAACATCGCCTTCACCAGGTTCTGGCAGTCGTCGAAATTGCCCTTGACGGCGATCGCGTGCACGTTCGCTTCCTTCGACGTCGTCATCTGCCGCTGCTGCACCGGCGAGACCTTGCCTTCCGGGAAGAGGATGAAGATGTCGGTGCGGGCGCGGCCGGCAAAGGCGTCGATGGCGGCGCCGCCCGTATCGCCCGAGGTCGCGCCGACGATGGTGGCGCGCTCGCCGCGCTTTTCCAGCACGTAGTCCATGAGACGGGCGAGCAGTTGCATCGCCACGTCCTTGAAGGCAAGCGTGGTGCCGTGGAAGAGTTCGAGGATGTAGGAATTGGGGCCGGTCTGCACGAGCGGCGTCACCGCCGGATGCCGGAAGGTGGCGTAAGCCTCGTCGATCATGGCGCGGAAATCATCGGCCGGGATCTCCCCGCCCGTGAAGCGGTAGAGGATCTCGAAGGCCGCCTGCTGGTATGTGAGCCCGCGCAGCGCCCGGATTTCCTTCTTCGACATCTGCGGCCAGGTGCGCGGCACGTAGAGGCCGCCATCGCTCGCGAGACCAGCGAGCAGCGCATCGGAAAAGCCGAGGGAGGGGGCCTGGCCCCGGGTCGAGATATAGTCCACTGCCTTTGATCCTTGATGGTGAGGGTCGGTCGGGAGGCCTGAATTTACGCGGGGTGAGCGCCGGGCGTATGTTCTCTTTGCGCCAAAATGGCCGGTCCGCTTTCGCTTCCGCGAAAGTCGTCCGCCACGCTGGCAGAAGACGCCCTCACCCAGCTCCGGCCTTGCTGGAGACGGAGCCCGGGATTCCTGCCCAAAACCTTATTTCCCCCAATCGATTTTTGTCTGCGCCGCTGATATAGAGCATTTCACTGAAGACTGTGAAGCGGTTTTCCTGACCTCGACCATGGGGGAACGAGAGGGCCCGGCCATGCGCCGGGCTTTGGGAAAGCGCTTCGAAAGAGCCGGGCAACCGGCCGCCTCGCTAGGTTCAAGGGAGTACCGAGACATGATGGACTGGGTTCAACGCAAGACCACGGCTTTCGCGGCCATCACGGCGCTTCTCGCGCTCGCAGGCTGCCAGTCGGCAGGCACCACGACGGCGCCGGCGGCCTCCGGCGGCCTTGTCGCGCCGGCCGGTACCGCGCCTTCCACGCCTGCGGGTGATCAGGCCAAGGTCGTCTCCGGCGTCTGCCCCCAGGTTTCGCTTCGCGAAGGCACCGCCTATCTGCGCAAGTATGTCGGCAAGGCCAAGGACGAGCCGGAAAAGCTGATCGTGCAGGCGTCGCTCGCCGAAACCACCCGCCAGTGCACGACCTCCGACGGCGGCACGCTTTCCATTTCGGTGATGGCGCAGGGCCGTCTCGTGGCCGGTCCTTCGGGCAAGGCTGGCAGCAATTACGTGCTGCCGATCCGGGTCGCCGTGATCGATGGCGACAAGACGGTCTATTCCGAACTGGTGAAGATGAACGCGCAGCTGCCGCCCGGCCAGCCGAGCGGCCAGTTCCTGTTCCAGAAGGCAGGTATCACCGTGCCCACCACCATCGGCGGCACGGCCCAGATCGTCCTCGGCTTCGACGAGGGCCCTTACAACACCAAATGAGCAATCATGACGGCCCGGAGGGATGACGGACCGTTTCGGGGGGCATGGGCATGCGCGTTGCAATCGTGGCGAACCCGGTCTCGGGAGGAGGCAGGGTCCGCCGTTTCGGGGCCGAGGTGCGCGCGACGGTGGCCGAACGCCATCCCGATGCCGTCTACGTGGAAACCACCGGCATCGGCCACGCGACCCGGCTCGGCGCGGACTTCGTCCGCGAAGGATTCGATCTCGTGATGGCTTTCGGCGGTGACGGCACCGCCTGCGAAACGGCAGACGGCATGCTGAAGGCCGCATCAGAGCCCGGTATGCGCCTGCCCGAGTTCGGCATCATCCCCGCCGGCACCGGCATGGACTTCCGCCGCAATTTCGGCATTCCCGCAGATCCCGTGAAGGCGGCGCTGATCGCGCTCGACAGGTCCGCCCGGCCCGTCGACGTCGGCCACGTGACCTTCCACCACGCCGATGGTAGTGAAAGCACGCGGCATTTCCTCAACGTCGCGAGCCTCGGCATATCCGGCGACATCGTCACCACGGTCAATGCGGCAAAGGTCAGGGGGAACCGGTCGGGCGACCTCGTCTACCTCGCCCATTCCCTGCGCGAAATCTTTCGCTACCGTCCGAACACGGTGCGGATCGAGGCCGATGGCGAACTGCTCGACACCGGTGCCGTGGCGCTCGCAGCGATCGCCAATGGCGGCTGGTTCGGCGGCGGCATGCATCTCGCGCCGGACGCGCGGACTGACGACGGGCTTTTCGACCTCGTGATCATGCGCGCCGACGGCAGCCTGCGCCTTCTCTCCCACCTCGCCCGCGTCTACCGCGGGCGCCACACGAAAAGCCCGGGTATCACGATCCGAAAGGTCCGTTCGGTGCGGGTGGAGGCAGTGGGTAGAGAGCAGGTTTCTTTAAAAATGGATGGGGAGAGTACCGCAGGTCTGCCAGCGACCTACAGGGTGCTGCCAAAGGCGCTGATGGTGCGGGGGTAGCCATCCGGCCTTTCCCTGACGTGCATCAGGAAAGGTCTTAACCTACTCCACCGTCACCTCTGGCCCCGCAATATGCACCGCAAGCAGGCAGTCGTTCGGCGTGTAGGAATTGTGCTCGCTGCCGTCACGGTAGAAGACGAGGTCCCCCTTCTTCAGCACGGTGCCGTCGCTCTCATGAAGTTCACCTTCGAGGATGAGGAACTGTTCGTGGCCATTGTGACGGTGGCCGCGGGTCGTCATGCCCGCGGGCATGCGGTAGACGTGGAAGCCGATGCCGAGTTCCTGGCTTTCGTCGAGCTGCAGCACGGCATCGCCCAGTGCCATGCCGTCGGGATAGACGAAGGGCTTGAAGGCCGCGTCATGGATATTGGCGATCTTCCGGTCTTCGGGTTCGATGGAACGCATGGCCAGTCCTCCTTATTGAATGTCCGTTCAATAGAGCGCGGAAGGAAGGCCTCAGTCAATCCCTCGATGTCAGTGCGTGCTGACCACCGGCTCCGGGCGCTTGATCTTCTTGGAGGCCTCGAGCACGAGATCGGAAAGGCCGCTATTGCCCGCATCGATCTTCTCGAACAGCTGGCGGCGCATGCGGGGTTCCCAAAACTTGTTGATGTGGGTGGCCACGCCGTCCACCGCCTGATCGGCCGGCTGCGACTTGAAGAAGGTGGCAATCTGGTTCGCCATGTAAACGAGCTTGTCATGCGACATGGGCGGAAACTCCGGTATCGATTCGGGTTGCATGGGTATAGATGTCGAAATCCTCGCCGCGCACCAGCGCAACGAGCGTGAGGCCCGCGGCCTCGGCGGTATCGATCGCAAGCGCCGTCGGTGCTGAAATGGCGGCAATGACGCCGGCGCCGAGGATCGCGCATTTCTGCACCATCTCGACCGAGACGCGGCTGGTGACGACCACCACGCCATCCGCACCCCTATGCCCGCTGTTCAGAACCGCGCCTGCGAGCTTGTCGAGTGCGTTGTGGCGGCCGACGTCTTCGCGAACGGCGATCAGCCCCTTGCCCGGAACGTAGAAACCCGCGCCGTGGACGGCGTGGGTGAGCCGGTGCAACGGTTGCGCGCCATTGAGCGACGACATGGCCTCCGTGATCAGATCAGCCGTCACCTTGAGCTTCACGGCGGAGAGATCCGGCACGGGCCGCACCGCCTGTTCGATTGATTCGATGCCGCAGAGCCCGCAGCCGACAGGACCTGCCATATGGCGCCTGCGGACAATAAGCGCATCCGCCTGCTCGTCCTTCAGCGTCACCTGCACGTCGATGCCCGTTTCGGCGTCGATGACCTCGATCGCCTCGATCTCCGAGACGGAATGGATGATGCCCTCGGTCAGGCTGAAGCCGACGGCGAAGTCTTCGAGGTCTTGAGGCGTGCCCATCATGACCGCATGGGTCGAGCCGCCATAGGAGAAGGCGATGGGCACTTCCTCGGGAACCGCCCTTGCGCCCGCCGCCACCGCACCGCCCTTGCGGGCGATGCGGGTGACGAGGCGGTTCGTTGGCCGGATCTCCGGCATTACTCGGCGGCTTCCAGCTTGCCGACGATGCGGCGCGAGCGGCGGGCCTGGTCGTCATATTCACGCTGCCAGTCGGACGGACCGTTGGAGGGCGAGACCTGCACCGCCGTCACCTTGTATTCCGGGCAGTTGGTCGCCCAGTCCGAGAAATCGGTGGTGATGACGTTTGCCTGCGTCGTCGGGTGGTGGAAGGTGGTGTAGACCACGCCCGGCGCCACGCGTTCCGTAATGGTCGCCCGGAGCGAGGTTTCGCCCGAACGGCTCTGCAGGCGGATGAAATCGCCCTCGCGGATGCCGCGCTGTTCGGCATCGTGCGGGTGGATTTCGAGCACGTCCTCCTGATGCCAGACGCTGTTTTCCGTGCGGCGGGTCTGTGCACCCACATTGTACTGGCTGAGAATGCGGCCGGTGGTGAGCAGCAGCGGGAAACGCGGACCGGTGCGCTCGTCCGTTGCCACATATTCGGTGCGGATGAACTTGCCCTTGCCGCGGACGAAGCCGTTCACATGCATGATCGGCGAGCCCTGCGGGTTCTTCTCGTTGAACGGCCACTGAACCGAGCCATGCTTTTCGAGATAGTCGTAGGTGACCCAGGCGAAGGCGGGCGTGGTGGCCGCGATCTCGTCCATGATCTCGCTCGGATGCGCGTAGTTCCAGTCGAGGCCGAAGGCCTGGGCGAGCTTCTGGGTAACCTCCCAGTCGGCATAGCCGTTCTTCGGCGTCATGACGCGACGGACGCGGTTGATGCGCCGCTCCGCATTGGTGAAGGTGCCGTCCTTTTCCAGGAAGGTCGAGCCCGGCAGGAAGACATGCGCATAGTTCGCGGTCTCGTTCAGGAACAGGTCCTGCACGACGACGCATTCCATGGCGCCAAGGCCGGCTGCCACGTGCTTGGTGTCCGGATCGGACTGCAGGATGTCCTCGCCCTGGATGTAGAT
This sequence comes from uncultured Rhizobium sp., assembly GCA_945952245.1. GTDB lineage: Bacteria > Pseudomonadota > Alphaproteobacteria > Rhizobiales > Rhizobiaceae > Gellertiella. The sequence goes on from CAMFHT010000217.1 coordinate 6,800, forward strand.
ACCCTTGAAGGTGCCTTCGACGGCGGCATCCAGCATGTTCGGAATGCGCAGGCCCGGCTCGTTGTTCAGCGTCACGCCCCAGAGCTTCTCGAAGATCTCGCGGGTCGCATCGTCGGAGATGTGGCGGTAGCCCGGCAGTTCGTGCGGGAAGGAGCCCATGTCGCACGAGCCCTGCACGTTGTTCTGGCCGCGCAGCGGGTTCACGCCCACGCCCTTGCGGC
>CAMFHT010000218.1 GCA_945952245.1 uncultured Rhizobium sp.
CCTGTGTAAAACCGGCGAGTTTCGACATCTGCAGCAGCGCGGCCTTGCCGTCATCGGCGGCGGCCCAGGTTTCCTGCTGCTTGAAGAGCATGGAGACCATGGGGAAATAGGCGCCGTTCGGGGCGCAGCGCGCCAGCATGAAGGCCGCAGCCGCGCGCGGATCGAAGGGGAATTCGCGGGCAATGAAGCGCACCTTGCCGGTATCGATGTACTTTTCCTTGATCTTGTCGAAGGTCTCGTTGTGGAAGTGCGCGCAGTGCGGGCAGGTCATCGAGAAGTATTCGACGACGGTGACCGGCGCATCGGCCTTGCCCATCGACATCTCCGGGAGAGCGCCGGGTTCGAGAACCTTGGCCATGTCGACATCGCCATCCGCCTTCGGAATTTCCACAGCGGGCGTGGTGGAGCCGGTCGTGGCCGGATCGGTCGCTTTTTCGGCGTCCTGCTGCGGCGCTTGAGCAGGCTGAGCCTCCGCCTTCTTCTCTTCGCTGCAGGCGGCCAGCGCCACGGCGCTCATGCCGAGCGCGGCACCGGCGAGAAGGCGGCGCTTGGTGAATTCGTTCTCGAAAACAGTCATTTCCATCATCCCTTTGCCTGGGCGTTCTTCAAATCCGCGCCCTTGGTATTACGCCGCGGTTCGCCTCACAAGCTATGCACCGCCGATTTGCGGCAAAGATTGCGGCTGAAGGGCGGCGAAGCGTTGAATTTCGCGTGAACGCAGCGTGATGGCCTCAACGGCGACGTACCGCGGGCGACATGACCGCCGTGCCGAGCCGTTTCAAAGCCTCCTTCAGCGGTCCGTCCTCGACACCGTCCATCATGTCCTCGAGCTTCTGCGCCGCCGCCCCCTTGAGCGGCGGGATCTTGCGCGATCGCGGTGGCGGCGCTGCGACGGGTTTCTGCACGATGCGGATCTGGCGGATGGCGGGGAAGCCGAAGAAGCCGTTGATGCGGGAGATGAGCTCGCCCTGCGCATGGGTGAGGAAGAGCGCCCGCGCGCCTTCGCAGGCAATGGTCAGCACGCCTGGTTCATAGCCGCCGTCCGGGCCGGAATAATCGCGCCGCGGCCAGGTGATCTTTTCGGGCCGGGTGGAATCGGCAAAGGCCTCGCCGGCGATCTCGTCCCAGCTGCCCAGCAATGCGGTGGAAATGCCCGCCTTCTTCGCCAGCACCTTGTCGATCAGCGGATTGGCGATCTCGCTCACCTGCGCAACGCCCTTGCGCACGAAGGGGGCGCGGCTCTCTGCTTTTCTCTCGGTGGCGCGTTCGGACATGGGTACTCTCGAACTGGACGGCGCGGACGAAGCGCTTCAACCCCTATCTAGTCCCGATTTCGCCGGGCGGAAAGGCCGGGCTCGGGCGATCCCGCAAAAACCGGCTTCGCGCGCGATGAAAATTCCGCTAGGCCTTCGACCATGACAGACATCAAGGTAACTCCCCGCGAGGCGGCGGCTGAGCTTCTCGCCTGGTACGACCGCCACCACCGCGACCTGCCCTGGCGCACCGGCCCCTCCGACATCCGCGCCGGCGTGCGCAGCGACCCCTACCGGGTCTGGCTCTCGGAGGTCATGCTGCAGCAGACGACCGTGCAGGCGGTGAAGGCCTATTTCGACAAGTTCACCCGGCTCTGGCCGCGGGTGGAGGATCTCGCTGCCGCGCCCACCGAGGACGTGATGACCGCCTGGGCCGGCCTCGGCTATTATGCGCGCGCCCGCAACCTGAAGAAATGCGCGGAAGCCGTGGCGGCGGATCATGGCGGCCGGTTCCCGGAGACGGAAGAGGACCTCCGCGCGCTGCCCGGTATCGGCGCCTATACGGCTGCGGCGATTGCGGCCATCGCCTTCGACGAGCCGGCGGTCGTGGTCGACGGCAATGTCGAGCGGGTGGTGACCCGCCTCTACGCCATCGAGACGCCGCTTCCCGCGGCGAAGACGGAGATCCGGGCGCGGACGGCGGACCTGCTGGATGCGAGCCGCCCCGGCGATTTCGCCCAGGCGATGATGGATCTCGGCGCCACCATCTGCACGCCGCGCCGCCCCGCCTGCGCGCTCTGTCCCGTCAGGGAGCACTGCCGCGCGGTGAAGCAAGGCGATCCGGAGCATTACCCCGTGAAGGCGGAGAAAAAGGCGAAGCCCGTGCGCGTCGGCGCAGCCTATGTGGCGCTCGGCCCCGGCCCCAGCCTCTACCTCGAACGGCGTGCGCCGGAAGGGCTGCTCGGCGGCATGACGGAGGTGCCCGGCACCCGCTGGACGGCGCGGGAAGACGGCGCGACCGATCTTTCCGGCGCGCCCTTCGCGGCCGACTGGCAGCCCGCCGGCAGCGTCACCCACGTCTTCACCCATTTCGAACTCCGGCTCAGCATCTACCGCGCCGAGCTTTCCAGCCAGGCGAACGGTCACGGTTGGTGGCAGCCTGTTGGCAAACTTGATGAGGCAGCGCTTCCGACTGTCATGAAGAAGGCAATCGGCGCCGCTATTCCCGGCGTGTTCAAAACGAAACAAAAAGGAAAACCATGACTTCCGCCATCGAGCACATCGTCTTCGACATCGGCAAGGTGCTGATCCACTATGATCCGAACATACCCTTTTCCCGCCTGATCCCGGATGAAACCGAGCGGAAGTGGTTCTTCGACAACATCTGCACCCATGACTGGAACATCGAGCAGGACCGCGGCCGCACCTGGGAAGAGGCCGAAAAGCTGCTCGTCGCGCTGCACCCGGACCGCGAATCCCACATCCGCGCCTTCCGCAAGCACTGGCGCGAAATGGTGCCCTATGCCTATCCGGAGAGCGTGAAACTGATGGAGCGCTTCATCGACGAAGGCCGCGACGTGACCATGCTCACCAACTTCGCCGCCGATACCTTCGTGGAAGCGCAGGAGATCTTCCCCTTCCTGAAGCGCCCCCGCGGCGTGACGGTCTCGGGCGAGGTCAAGCTCATCAAGCCTGACGTCGCGATCTACGAACTCCACGCCCGCACCTTCGGCCTCGATCCGTCCAGGTCGCTCTTCATCGACGATTCGCAGGCCAATGTGGACGGCGCGAAGAAGGCGGGGTGGAATGCGGTTCTCTTTGCCGGGCCGGAGAAGCTGGTCGAGGATCTCAAGCGGTTCGGGCTGGTTTGATCTGGCCCGTTACCGGTGATGCGCGCGGCCCCTTTCCCGGTGTCGCGTGCAGTGAGAGTGTAGCAGCCTTGTTCGGTTGAGGTTTGTGCCCGGAGCCCCCTCACCTGCCTGCCGGCATCCTCTCCCCGAGGGGAGAGGAGGTATGCCGCTAGGGCGCCGCTTGTCTCTTCTCCCCAGCGGGGAGAAGGTGGCGGCAGCCGGATGAGGGGGCCGCTTGCGCTAACGGCTGACAGCTGAAAACCTTCAAGCCACCCCGGACCACCCGGCGAGCGCCTTGATGGTCGCAGGCAGGTCGCTCATGCGGGCGATGACGGTTTCCGCGCCGGCGTCGGTGAGGCGGTCGGCGTGGGAGGGATAGGTGTGCGATGCGCCGGTGAAGCCGATGACGCGCATGCCGGCGGCGACCGCGCCGCGGATGCCGTGGACGGAATCCTCGACCACCACGCAATGCGACGGCTTCACGTTCATCTCCTTCGCCGCGTGCAGGAAGATATCCGGACGCGGCTTCACCTTGTCCTCGCCGAGATCGCGCGCGGAAAAGATGTGCGGGTCGAAATAGGGTTTCAGCCCCACATGTGTCAGCATCCTGTCGAGCCGGTGCAGCGTGGAATTGGAGCAGATGCAGCGCGGCTGGGTAAGCTTGGCCAGCGCTTCCTTGACGCCCGGAATGATCTGAACGTCGCGGGCGAGCCGCTCGTCGAGGATCTTCTCCGACTTGTCTATGAGAGAGGCCGAAAGCGGGATCGAGGCTTCACGCTCGACGGCGAGCAGGATGTTCTGCCAGGTCATGCCGGCAAAGCGCTCCCCCATTTCCTCTGTTGAGATCGGGTAACCCGCCTCCGTCAGCAGCACGGATTCCACTTCCGCGGCGATGATTTCGGAGTCGACCAGAACCCCGTCATTGTCGAAGATTACGAGATCGAACCCGCTCATGCTCTGATATCCCTGATGTTTCGATGCGACGCGGTTGCTACACGATGGCGGCAACAAGAACAATCAACGATCTTGCATGGCAGTCATCGGGGTGGTCTAACGCGGCCATGAGCAAACCTGTTGCTGACATCGGAGACATCAAGACCGGGCAGACGCTGGCCGACCGGATCAGCCGGACGCTGGCCGACCGCATCATCCGCGGCGAACTGACCCCCGGCAGCCGTCTCCGGCAGGATCACGTGGCCGAGGAATTCGGCGCGAGCCACGTGCCGGTGCGCGAGGCCTTCCGCAGGCTCGAGGCGCAGGGGCTGGCGATCAGCGAGCCCCGCCGTGGCGTGCGCGTCGCGAGCTTCGACCTCCGTGAAGTCCGCGAAGTCGCCGAGATGCGGGCCGCGCTGGAAGTGCTGGCGCTGAAGCATGCCGCACCGCACCTGACCGCCGCCTTGCTCGAGCGCGCGGACGAGGCCATGGAGGCCTGCGACGCCGCGCGCGACGTGCGCGAATGGGAGGCGGCCAACCGTCGCTTCCACATGTCGATCCTCACCGCCTGCGGCATGCCGCGGCTGATCGCCTCGATCGAAGACCTGCATTCGGTTTCCGCCCGCTTCCTCTTCTCCGCCTGGCGTTCCGGCTGGGAAGCCCGCACCGATCACGACCACCGTGCGATCCTGAATGCGCTTCGCGCCGGCGAGATCCAGGACGCCACCGCCATCCTCGCCCGACACGTGCAGTGGATCGGCAAGAACCCCGTCCGCACCGCCACCGGCGTGACGCGCGACGCGTTCTCGATCGTGGGTTAGTGAGTCGTTTCAACGACTTCAGCAGTTTTGATGACCTTCGGCGAAAACTGCTGAAAGCGCTTCTTCAACATGTCCTCCGCTTTTCCGCTGTCACGTTCAGCCTTTGGTAACCAAGATCGGTAACCATAAGCATCAAGAGTTTGTTCAGCGTAAGCGTAAAAAGCGAGTAGTGATATGGCGTCTGTTCTTCCGCTTTCCGGCCTTCGTCAAAGCCCGGAGCCGGGTTCCTGGCTCAACAGCATCATCAAGGGCGATTGCGTGGCGGCACTCGATGCCCTGCCAGACCAGTCGGTCGATGCGATCTTCGCGGATCCGCCCTACAATCTCCAGCTCGGCGGCATGCTGACGCGTCCCGACCAGTCGCTGGTGGATGCGGTCGACGACGAGTGGGACCAGTTCGCCTCCTTCGAGGCCTATGATGCCTTCACCCGTGCCTGGCTGCTGGCCTGCCGCCGCGTGCTGAAGCCCACGGGCTCGATCTGGGTAATCGGCTCCTATCACAACATCTTCCGCGTCGGCGCCATGATGCAGGACCTGAACTTCTGGATCCTCAACGACATCGTCTGGCGCAAGACGAACCCGATGCCGAACTTCAAGGGCCGCCGGTTCCAGAACGCGCACGAGACCATGATCTGGGCGAGCCGCGACCCCAAGGCCAAGGGCTATACCTTCAACTACGACGCCATGAAGGCCGCGAACGACGACGTGCAGATGCGCTCCGACTGGCTGTTCCCGATCTGCTCCGGCGGCGAGCGGCTGAAGGGCGAGGACGGCAAGAAGGTGCATCCGACGCAGAAGCCGGAAGCGCTTCTCGCCCGCGTCATCATGGCCTCCACCAGGCCCGGCGACATCATTCTCGATCCCTTCTTCGGCACCGGCACGACGGGCGCGGTCGCCAAGCGTCTCGGCCGCAATTTCGTCGGCATCGAGCGCGAGCAGGATTACATCGATGCGGCCTCCGCCCGCATCGCCGCCGTCGAGCCTCTCGGCAAGGCGGAACTCACCGTCATGACCGGCAAGAAGCAGGAGGCCCGCGTCGCCTTCAACGTGCTGGTCGAAAGCGGCCTCGTGAAGCCCGGCCAGGTGCTGACCGATGCGCGCCGCAAGTACAGCGCCATCGTTCGCGCCGACGGCACGCTCGCCTCCGGCGGCGAGGCCGGCTCCATCCATCGCCTCGGCGCCAGGGTGCAGGGCTTCGATGCCTGCAATGGCTGGACCTTCTGGCATTACGAGGAGAACGGCCAGCTGAAGCCCATCGACGATCTCCGCGCCCAGATCCGCGCCGGCCTCGGCAAGCTCGCGGACTGAGCACCGAACCCAAGTTCCCTGCTTCCGCCGGTTTCGTCTCCAGTCCCGGCCGGAAGAAAGACTGGCCCGGTCTTGCTGAAGCAAGGCCGGGCTTTTTCGTATGCGGGTCAGCGGGGCTCGCGCGCGCCGAACAGATATCCCAAGGCCAGCTCGACCGGACCGAGAAGCGTCGTCAGCATCTTGTAGAACTGCTCGAACTGGGTTGCCATGTCTGTTCTGACGAACAGCAGCAGAATGATTATGAAACAAGCCACGATCGTGAGCGTCGCCACGTTGCCTGCTTTTTCCCCGCCAGTTCCAAGGGCAATGCCGATCCAGCCGCGCTGAAGTGCCTGCATGTTTGCGGCGTGATTGTTCCGCAGTTCCTCCAGCGCAAGGCTGTCGGCCGGCCGGATGATTGGTTCGGCACGTCGGGCTTCCTCACTGGAAACGATTGGTGCCTCAGCAGAGCGCGGCTCTGACAAAGTAATCCCTGATCATATCGTTCGGAATGACGGACATGTTGGCATGCTTGGCAACATCCCATGGCGAGCCGGGTTCGTGAGTCATGGCAGAGAGATTGACGGCGGGAATTCCGATGTATTTTTCCCAAGTAATATCGAGTGCTTCGTAAAACTCTTTGAAATCCGGATTCACGACGTAGGGACGGTCGTCACCCGGCACGAGGACATAGTCCGTAATGCGGGACGAGCCATACTTCTTGAGGTCGTGATAGATCTCGCTCACGACGGGACCATAAGGCCATACGGCGAAACGCGTGTCGATGGCCGGCTTTCCCGTCGTCGCAAGGTGCCAGCCATGTGTATAGAACAGCAGTTTCTG
>CAMFHT010000219.1 GCA_945952245.1 uncultured Rhizobium sp.
CGGTGTTCGCCTGGCCGGGCCTCGGCCTCTATATCACCCGCGCGCTCTTCAACAGCGACATGAACGCGGTCATGGGCGGGACGATCCTGATCGGCGCCGTCTTCATCACCATCAACCTGTTCAGCGATTTCCTGTACAGGATCTTCGATCCGAGGCTCAGAACCGCATGACGGTGACACTTACGCAATGGCTGATGGACGACCGGCCGACATCGCGCCGGCAGGCCGTGCTCGGCAATCTCTACCGCGGCACGCGCGCGATCATCGCCAATCCGGCGGCTCTGACGGGCCTCGTCATCATCGCCGTGCTCATTCTGGTTGCAATTTTTGCGCCGCTGCTTGCCCACGGCATCTCGCCTTTCGATCAGGACCTGTCGAAGCGGCTCGCGCCGCCCTCCCCCGAGCATTGGCTGGGCAGCGACGAACTCGGGCGCGACATCTATGCCCGCACGCTCTATGGCGCGCGCGTCACGCTGACCATCGTCTTCCTGGTTTCCATCATCGTCGCGCCGATCGGCCTCGCGGTCGGAACACTTGCCGGCTATCTCGGCGGTTGGGTGGATCGCATACTCATGCGAATCACAGACGTCTTCCTCGCCTTTCCACGCCTAGTCCTGGCCCTTGCCTTCGCAGCAGCTCTCGGCCCGGGCATCGAGAACGCCGTCATCGCGATCTCCCTTACCGCCTGGCCGCCCTATGCCCGCATCGCCCGCGCCGAGACGATCACGATTGCGAAGAGCGATTTCATCCAGGTCGTGGTGCTGCAGGGGGCATCGACGCTCCGCATTCTCTTCCGCCATATCGTGCCCCTCTGCATGTCCTCTGTCATCGTGCGCCTGACGCTCGACATGGCCGGCATCATCCTCACCGCCGCCGGCCTCGGCTTCCTTGGGCTTGGTGCGCAACCGCCGACGCCGGAATGGGGCGCCATGGTCTCCGCCGGACGCGAGGTGATCCTCGACCAATGGTGGGTGGCGACCATTCCGGGCATTGCGATCTTCGTCGTCAGCCTCGGCTTCAACCTGCTCGGCGACGGGCTCCGCGACGTCTTCGACCCAAAGGCTGAACGATGAGCGACAAGCTGCTGACCGTCGAGAATCTGAACGTAACCTATCCCGGCCGCGCCGGTGTGACGCATGCCTTGAAGAATGCGAGCTTCGAGCTCGGGCGCGAGCGTCTCGGTATCGTCGGCGAATCAGGTTCGGGCAAATCCACGATGGGCCGGGCGATCCTCGGCCTCATCCCGAAACCCGGAATCGTGACCGCCGACAGGCTGGATTTTTCCGGTAAGTCTTTGTTAACCAACACAGATCGGGATTGGCAGAAGCTTCGGGGCCGCCGCATTTCGATGATCATGCAGGACCCGAAATACTCGCTGAACCCGGTCAGGAAGATCGGCGACCAGATCGCGGAAACCTGCCGGCTTCATCTCGGATCGACCCGCAAGGATGCCGAACAGCGCTCGCTCGCCATGCTGGAGGCGGTTCAGATCCGCAATCCGGACGCGGTCTACAATCAGTACCCGCACCAGCTTTCCGGCGGCATGGGTCAGCGCGTGATGATCGCGATGATGCTGGTCGCAGAGCCTGATCTCCTGATCGCGGATGAGCCCACATCAGCCCTCGACGTCACCGTCCAGAACGAAGTGCTGCGCATCCTGGACCGGCTCGTCGCCGACCGCGGCATGGGCCTCATCTTCATCAGCCATAACCTGACTGTCGTTTCGAGCTTTTGCGACCGGGTGCTGATCATGTATGGAGGGCGCATTCTCGAGCAATGCGCGGCGAAGGATCTCGGCGAGGCGAGGCATCCCTATACACAGGCGCTGATCGCCGCGACGCCCTCGCTCGACCATCCGAAGGCGGAGCTGGCAACCATGGTGAGGGACCCCGCATGGCTCCTATGATCGACATCGAAGATCTTCATGTGACCTTCAGCAACGGCGGGCGTTCGGTGCATGCGGTGCAGGGCGTCAGTTTCAGTGTCGAGGAAGGCGAAAGCTTTGGAATTGTTGGAGAATCCGGTTCCGGCAAGTCGACTGTCCTAAAGGCCGTCTCGGGCCTCATCCCCTCCGAAAGCCGAAGCCTCACGGTCAATGGCAGGCCCGCTGCGGAGCGCCGATCCAAGGCGGATCGCCGGCTGATGCAGTTCGTCTTCCAGGATCCTTATGCCTCGCTGCACCCGCGGCAGACCGTCGACGAAGCGCTCCGGGAACCGCTCTCGATCCATGGTCTGGATAGAAAGGACGAGCGGATCGAGCAGGCACTCGCCGAAGTCGGCCTCCTGCCCGAGCACCGCTTCCGCTACCCGCACCAGCTTTCCGGCGGCCAGCGCCAGCGCGTGGCAATCGCGCGAGCCCTGATCCTCCGCCCACCCGTCCTGCTTCTGGACGAGCCGACATCGGCGTTGGATGTCTCGGTTCAGGCCGAGATCCTTAACCTGATTTCCCGCCTTCGACAGGCGAACAAGCTGACGATCATTCTCGTCAGCCATGATCTCGGCGTCGTTGCGCACCTCTGCAACCGCATCGCCATCATGCAGTTCGGCAAGATCGTCGAGGTGGTGAATACTGCGGACTTGTCCGCCGGCCGTGTCACCCAGGACTATACCCGCCGGCTGATCGAGGCGAGCCGCGGTTTCGTGCGCGAGCCATCCTGACACACCCAATTGTTCTCCTTGCCAACGTCTTGAAAAGGCGCTCAGATGCCGCCCGGCCCATCCGCATGCGCGGAGGGTTCAGGCCGTACTGAAGAAAAGGGGAACTGATCATGCTCAAGAGCTTACGATTTGCATTGATGGCGGGCGCTCTCGTGGCGCTTGCGCCGCAGGCCTTTGCGGAGACGCCGAAGGACACGCTGGTCATTGCAGAAAACATCGACGATATCATTTCGCTCGATCCGGCTGAAGCCTATGAGCTCAGCGGCATCCAGGTTCTCGCCAACACTTATGACCGCATCATGCGGTTCGAGCCGACTGACATAACCAAGCTGGTGGGCGGTGTTGCCGAAAGCGTCACGGCGAGCGAGGACGGCAAGACATTCACGTTCAAGATCCGCTCGGGACTGAAGTTTACCTCCGGCAACCCGGTGCGGGCAGGGGATGCCGCTTTCTCTCTCCGCCGCGTGATCAAGCTCAACAAGACGCCGGTCTTCCTGATTTCGCAGCTCGGCTGGACGCCCGAGAACGTCGACCAGATGGTGACGGCGCCGGATGACTCGACGCTGGTCGTAAAGGTCGGTGTCGATTTCGCGCCCTCCCTGGTCTATGCCCTCCTCTCCTCCGTCGTCGGTTCCGTGGTCGACGAGAAAACCGCCATGGAGCACGAGAAGAACGGCGATTTCGGTTATGAATGGCTGAAGACGAATTCCGCCGGGTCGGGTGCCTACAAGCTCAAAGCCTGGAAGCCGAATGAAAGCGTGGTGCTGGAAGCCAATCCCGATTACCGCGGCGGCGAGGCTGCCATGAAGCGCGTCGTGATCCGCCATGTGCCCGAGCCGGCGGCCCAGCGCCTCCTGATCGAGAAGGGCGACACCGACGTCGCGCTCAACATGACCGGCGACCAGATCACCGGCCTCAAGGGCAATGCCGATGTGGTGATCACCCCCTCCCCGCAGGCGCTTCTCTACTACATCGGCATGAATGTGAAGACGAAGGAACTTCAGGACGTGCGCGTCCGTCAGGCCCTCCGCTACCTCATCGACTATGACGGTATCGTCAAGTCCATCATGCAGGGTGGCGCCCAGATCCATCAGTCCTTCTGGGCCTCGGGCTTCTGGGCAGCGCTTGACGACAACCCGTACAAACTTGATGTGGAAAAGGCGAAGTCTCTGCTGAAGGAAGCGGGATATCCCGACGGCTTCTCGATCGACCTCGATGCGCCGAACTCTTCGCCCTTCTCCAACATCGCCCAGTCCGTCCAGGCAACCATGGCCCAAGCCGGCGTGAAGGTGAACATCATCTCGTCGGAAACCAAGACGCTGCTCACCAAGTACCGCGCCCGCGAACACAAGCTGCTGATGATCTACTGGGGCCCGGATTACATGGACCCGCACACCAATGCGGACGGCTTTGCGAACAACGGCGACAACTCGGACGCCGCCTCCAAGGGCAAGCCGCTCGCCTGGCGCAATTCCTGGTATGACGAAGCCGTCAACAAGGCGACAGGCGCCGCCGTGCAGGAGCGGGACGAAGCAAAGCGCAAGCAGATGTATCTCGACCTGCAGAAGAAGGTTCTGGATGAAGGCCCCTATGCCATCATGTTCCAGGAGACCAAGCTTGTCGCGACCCGCGCCAACGTCAAGAACTTCATCTTCGGTCCGAGCGCCGACGTGGTCTATTACAACCTGACGACCAAGTGAGATAAACGCTTGCTGTAACGACGGAGGAGGGGGCTGAACGGCCCCTTCTTTTTTGTCTGCTTGGAAGACGGCATACCCTGCCGTAAAGTTTACTGCCGTAAACTCGGCACGCTCCACCCGGAAAAGCATGCCATTGTCGGCAGCAGTTCGCCTCAGCCGGTACGCTTCAACCCTCCGCCTCGGCCACGCAAAGCTGCCATCAACATCGGACCGATCGAAAACTCCCCGCGCTCTGTCCGCCGGGTGAGATCGCGGAGATAGCCGCCGGGCGACTGAATTTCGTTTGCCCGCTCCAGGATGCAAGCCACGGCCACCGCGGCGTTCTCCGGCCCCATCACCTCGCAAGCCGACTGATAGGCGGATGGACTGATGCCGAGCGTGGCGCGGATCACGACGGCCGCGGCCATCAGGTCACGCCACGACGCGATCTCACCGCCCGGCGCATAGTCGGCCGTGTCAGGGCAGGCAGACAGCACCATGGCGAGGGGGAACGTCTTCAACGGCTCGCGCTTCGGCGTCGCTTGGGCCGCCGGCATTTCGCCCTGCTCGTGTTTCATGAGCGGTTCAGATTCAGTTGTAGAGTCGGGTTTTGAATTCTGTATGTGCCGCTCATTTTGAAAGGGATTGGCGCTTGAATTTCGTGAATTTGCCAGTTTTTCCAGTCTATTGGCGATTTCGTCCCGAAGATGCTCCATCGCATGGAGGGCCTCTGCTGTTTCCTTCGCAGTCGGCTTGCGAGAAAGTTCTGCCAGGATTGCCCGGTGCTGGAGGTGAAGCGCCTCCCAGTCACGCAAAACGCCCTCCTCCATTCCTGTCTCGATCAGCTTTGCCGCATCCCGGCGCGCAATCGTCAGCCGCTCCTTCAGACGCTGCATCTCCAGGCGATCCGCGACAATCTTTGCAGCTAACGCTTCGATTTCCGCAGCGCGCGCAAGCAGCGGCGCCAGCGAAAAACCGAAAGCCTCGCTGAGGGCACCCTCGCCATCACGGCGGGCATAGCGCTTGCCGTTGGCGCTGTCCTTGCGGGCGATCAGCCCTGCATCGACGAGAGCAGCAAGGTGTCGGCGGATGGTCGCCTCAGCCATGCCGTTGGAACGGAGCGAGAGCTGCGCATTGGAGGGGAATACGACGAGGCTGTCGGCCCCGCTCAGCTCAGCCTTGGGATAGAAGGAGAGGAGCGCGTTCAAAAGGGCGAGCGCCCGGTCCGTTATGCCGAGCCTGGGCCTTGCTTCACAGAGTGCGCGGAACAGCTTCCACTTGTCCACCACACGATCTTCGGGCACGGCGCGTCCGCGGGCCTGGCTTGCGAGCATGCCAAGCGTCATCGGCCGCCGCCCAAAAGGCGTCGTCACGCTTTCCATCCGTCTTTCCTTTCACCTCAGATCAGGCAAAAGAAATCCGCTCGCCGAAACGACGCCAAAAGTGCTTGACAGAGATTCGTGGAAATGGGATTCTCAGGCTGCTTAGACCATTGAGAAGGGCTTCCACGACGAATCGTTGCGGGGGCCTTTTTCTTTTGCGGGCTTCAGTCTCCGTTGCTGTTCAGTTTTTCCTTCTCGAAAGCCTCGTAGAGGCCATCAAGACGGGATGCGATGAAAGCGCCGAAATCCGCCGCCTTGGCGGACTTGAGCGCGATCGTGAAACTTCTGCCGCCGCCTGAAAGCGTCGCCTTTACGGCCCCGTCAGGCCGGGACCACTCCGTCTTCCGGTCGGATTGCGGTGCTGCCATCTCCTGCGCACCCTTCGGTCCCTTCAGGAAACGAAGCAGCATCTGAAAGCGCTCTTCAGGGGTCTTTGCCTTGGCGAAAGTCTTGCTGTGAACGAATGCCCGCACCCGCTCTTCGGCATCATCTCCGTCGAACAGGGTTGCAAGCTCGTGCCAGCGGTCGCGGCCGATGCTTTTTGCGTCCGTGATCCTGCCGAGAACATCTTCCGGAATGCGGCTGCTGACCGAGAGCATTTTCGACAGGGTCGTCTTGTCGAGGCTGAGCGCCGTCATCATCACGTCGCGGCCGAAGCCCATCGCTTCCAGCCGGGCCGCGAAGAGCGCCCGCTCGATGAAGGAGAGATCGGCGCGGGCCGAGTTTTCCTGGCCCTGCGCAATCACGTGATCCACATCCGAGAGCGGCTTCACCACCGCGCGAACGGGTATTCCGAGCTCGCGGGCAGCACGGGCGCGGCGGTGACCGAAGGCGATCTGGTAGAGACCGGACTTCGAAGGATGCGGGCGAACGAGTATGGGCGAATCCTGCCCCCGGTCGCGGATCGCCTCCACCAACTGTCGAAACGCCTCGTCATCCTCACCGATGCGGTCGCTCACGAAGGAGCGCTCGATATCGTTCGGATCGAGATCGACGATGACGGCGCCGGCGGCGAGCTGCGCCTCGAGTTTCTGCGCCGCCTCGGCCTTGGCGGCGAGCGCATCGATGCTGCGCGTCACGGCGCCGAGCGCGCCAATCCCCCGCGGCGCCGGAGCCGACTTGATTTCCGGTGCCGGGGAGTGGGCTTCACCTGACGGCTGGCGGTTCGGATCGAGCAGGCCACTCAGGATGTTCTTGCGTGCCATCAGCCTCCCCTTTCCATGCGCTCGCGTTTACCGTGGTA
>CAMFHT010000220.1 GCA_945952245.1 uncultured Rhizobium sp.
GCTCGCTCGGCGTTCTGGTCGTCCAGAACAAGGCGATGCGCAATTACCGCGAGGATGAACTCGAGGCACTCGAGACGACCGCCATGGTGCTCGCCGAAATGGTGGCGACCGGCGAACTCAAGAAGATCACCAAGCCCGGCCTCGAACTAGACCTGACGCGCCCCGTCTCGATCGACGGCGACGGCTATAATGATGGCATCGGCCTCGGTCACGTGGTGCTGCACGAGCCGCGCATCGTCGTCACCAATCTCTTGAACGAGGATACGGAGAAGGAAATCCACCGTCTCGCCGAGGCCATGGGTTCGCTTCGCATCTCGATCGACGACATGCTGTCGCGCCGCGAGGTGTCGATGGAGGGCGAGCACCGCGAGGTGCTGGAAGCCTATCGCATGTTCGCGCACGACCGGGGCTGGGTGAGGCGCCTGGAAGAGGCGATCCGCAACGGCCTGACGGCGGAAGCCGCGGTCGAGAAGGTGCAGAGCGACACGCGCGCCCGCATGATGCGCCTGACGGACCCGTATCTTCGCGAGCGCATGCATGATCTCGACGATCTCGCGAACCGGCTCTTGCGCCAGCTGACCGATTACGGCTCCAAGGCCGCAGGCGCCGGCCTGCCGCTCGATTCGATCATCGTCGCCCGCGCCATGGGTGCGGCCGAGCTCCTCGATTATCCGCGCACCAATATTCGTGGCCTCGTGCTGGAAGAGGGCGCCGTCACGAGCCATATCGTCATCGTCGCCCGTGCCATGGGAATTCCCGTCGTTGGCCAGGCCGCCGGTGTGGTGGCGCTTGCCGAAAACGGCGATGCCATCATCGTCGATGGCGAGGAGGGCAAGGTTCATCTGCGCCCGATGCAGGACCTGCAGAAGAGCTACGAGGAAAAGGTCCGCTTCCGCGCCCGCCGCCAGGAACAGTTCCGCGCGCTGCGTGACGTCGAGCCCGTGACCCGCGACGGACACCGCACCAGCCTGCTGATGAATGCCGGCCTGCTGGTGGACCTGCCGCAGCTGGTCGAGAGCGGTGCCGAGGGGATCGGCCTCTTCCGCACCGAACTGCAGTTCATGATCGCCTCGACCCTGCCGAAGCTCGAGGAGCAGGAAGAATTCTACCGCAGCGTCATCCGCCAGTCGGCGGGCCGGCCCGTGACGTTCCGCACGCTCGATATCGGCGGCGACAAGGTGGTTTCCTATTTCCGGGCGCATGAGGAAGAGAACCCGGCGCTCGGCTGGCGCGCGATCCGCCTTTCGCTCGACCGTCCGGGCCTGCTTCGCACCCAGCTCCGCGCACTCTTGAAAGCCTCCGCCGGCACGGATCTGAAGATGATGATCCCGATGGTCACGGAGGTTTCCGAGATCCAGCAGGTGCGCGCGCTCTTCCAGAAGGAAGTGCAGCACCTCTCGAAGTTCGGCCATCAGCTGCCGCGCCGCCTGCAGTTCGGCGCCATGCTGGAAGTGCCCGCCCTCATGTGGCAGCTCGACGAGCTGATGCAGGAGGTGGATTTCGTCTCCGTCGGCTCGAACGATCTCTTCCAGTTCTCGATGGCCGTCGACCGCGGCAATGCGCGCGTTTCCGACCGGTTCGACATCCTCGGCCGGCCGTTCCTGCGCATCCTGCGCGACATCGTCCGCGCTTCCGAACGCAACAACAAGCCGGTGACGCTCTGCGGGGAAATGGCGAGCAAGCCGCTTTCGGCCATGGCGCTCTTCGGCCTCGGTTTCCGCTCCGTCTCCATGTCGCCGGCTTCGATCGGGCCGGTCAAGGCCATGCTGCTCGGGCTCGATGCCGGGGCACTCGCCGAGGTCATGAACACGGCGCTGGACGAGACGCGGCCGAAGATGCCGATGCGGGAAGTGCTGTCGCGCTTTGCCGAAGCCAACAACATCCCGCTCTGATTTTTCCTCGTTCCCACCCGGAGTCCTGATCATTGGCAAAACTGCCCGTCGAGAAAATGCGCGAACTGGAGCGACGCTTCGGCGAGATCGAGGCGCGCATGTCCGCAGGCCCCGCAGCCGATGTCTACGTGAAGCTCGCATCCGAATATTCCGAACTGCAGCCTGTGGTGACGAAGATCCGCCAATACCAGAAGGCGGCTGCCGAAAAAGCCGATCTCGAAGCCATGCTGGCGGACCGGGAAACCGACCGGGAGATGCGCGAGATCGCGCAGGCCGAGTTGCCTGAGGTCTCGACGCGGCTAGAGGGCCTGGAAAAAGACATCCAGATCCTGCTCCTGCCCAAGGACGCCGCAGACGAGAAGAGCGCGATCGTCGAAATCCGCGCCGGCACCGGCGGGTCCGAGGCGGCCCTTTTCGCCGGCGATCTCTTCCGCATGTACGAACGCTTCGCGAGCGCCAACGGATGGCGGGTCGAGGTGCTCTCCGCATCCGAAGGCGAAGCCGGCGGCTACAAGGAAATCATTGCGACCATCACCGGCAAGGGCGTATTCTCGCGGCTGAAGTTCGAGTCCGGTGTCCACCGCGTGCAGCGCGTGCCGGAAACCGAAGCGAGCGGGCGCATCCATACGTCTGCGGCAACCGTGGCGGTTCTCCCTGAAGCCGAGGAGATCGACATCGAGATCCGGCCCGAAGACATCCGCATCGACACCATGCGCTCTTCCGGCGCCGGCGGACAGCACGTCAACACGACCGATTCCGCCGTCCGCATCACCCATCTGCCGACGGGACTGGTGGTGACCAGCTCCGAGAAGTCGCAGCATCAGAACCGGGCAAAGGCCATGCAGGTGCTGCGCTCGCGCCTCTTCGACATCGAGCGCCAGCGGGCCGAGAGCGAGCGCTCCGCCGACCGCAAGAGCCAGGTGGGCTCCGGTGACCGTTCGGAACGCATCCGCACCTACAACTTCCCGCAGGGCCGCGTGACCGACCACCGCATCAACCTGACGCTCTACAAGCTCGACCGGATGATGATGGGCGAGATCGACGAGATCGTCGATGCGCTCCTGTCCGACTACCAGGCAGGCCAGCTGGCTCAGCTTGGCGAACAGTCCTGAGCATGGAAACGCTCGCCAGCATGCTGAGATCGGCGAGAGCCCGGTTCTCCGAAGCCGGTCTCGACGATCCCGCTGGTGATGCCCGGGTGCTGATCACGGGCCTGCTCGGCCTTTCCGCCACCACGCTCGTGACCGATCCGGCCCGGCCCCTCGGTGCCGCTGACATCGAGCGCGTTGAAGACGCGGTCGA
Organism: uncultured Rhizobium sp.; assembly: GCA_945952245.1. Taxonomy (GTDB): domain Bacteria; phylum Pseudomonadota; class Alphaproteobacteria; order Rhizobiales; family Rhizobiaceae; genus Gellertiella. The sequence continues at coordinate 3,195 of CAMFHT010000220.1, forward strand.
GCGTCGATTGAAGCGCGAGCCGGTCCACCGCATCCTGGGGCACCGCGAGTTCTACGGGCTAAAGCTGCGTCTTTCCCCTGAAACACTGGAGCCGAGACCGGATACGGAGATCCTCGTCGATCGCGTGCTGCCTTATCTTCAACGTATTGTCGCGCTAAGGGGTAGGGCAAGCATCGTTGATTTCGGCACGGGAACGGGGGCAATCGCGCTGGCGCTCCTCTCGCAATGCCCCGAAGCCGATGCACTTGGCGTCGATATTTCCACTGACGCCCTTGAAACAGCCGCCATGAATGCCGACACTCTGGGTCTTGCACCGCGTTTCCGGACCCTGAAGAGCCATTGGGCGGAGGATGTTAGCGGCCGTTTTGACATCGTCGTGTCAAATCCGCCCTATATCGTCCACGCCGTGATGAAGGACCTCTCGCCCGAAGTGCAGTTGCACGATCCTGAAGCCGCCCTCGATGGCGGCGCCGATGGGCTCGATGCATACCGCGCCCTGGCGGCGGCCATTCCGGGATGTCTCGCCGAGGATGGTGTGGTCGGTCTCGAGATCGGCCATGACCAGAGGGAAAGCGTCAGCCAGCTCTTCGCGCAATCCGGCTTTGCCCTGATCGAAGCCGTGAAGGACTATGGCGACAATGACCGAGTGCTTCTGTTCTCCCGGGCAGGTTGATGGCAATGGTCGGGCGGCCCACCGAAACCGGCTGATTGTCATGATCAAGAGTTGCTGACCGAGCGCTAATATTTTCGGAAGGGCCAGAGAAAATACTTGGATTTCCGAAAGAAGCGGGTTAGGTTCCGCCCACGTACCGGGCAGATTGAGGCGAATGGAAGATTCGCCCCGTCCAGATCAGCCGAGGGGATGGCCTCACGGGGCGAGGCCGCAGAGGCGGAATTTACCGGGACGTGAATCAGTAATCATGACCTGCAGAAGCAGCGGTTGAAACCGCTTTACGGCCTCTTGTCGCGACAGACGGGCCGGCCGGTTCCGAGGGGGAAATTAGACGTCACTGACTGGCGCTGGCGTTCAAGCCGATCGCATGCGCCGAAGTGCTTATCTTCTTTCGCACATGGATCACGACCCCGGCGACGGCCGGCTTCAGGACCATGCGCCAGGCGCCTTCGTGCCGTGACAGGCAGGTTTGGTGCATTCAGTGGCCGAGTGGCTGCCTTGGCAAGAACGCCGTGCAGCTGTGGCTTGGGTAACAAGAACGAGAATACAGGTGAACATTTCAATGAGGCCAGGACAGCAGAACAAGCGCGGTCGCGGGCGTGGCAATAACAACAATGGCGGCGGCAACGGGAACAACTTCAACCGCAAGGGTTCCAACCCGCTGACCCGGACCTATGACAGCTCCGGCCCCGACGTGAAGATCCGCGGCACTGCCCAGCACATCGCCGAGAAGTACGCGACGCTCGCCCGTGACGCCCAGAGCGCCGGCGACCGGGTTATGGCGGAGAACTACCTCCAGCACGCCGAACACTACAACCGCATCATCGCAGCCGCCCAGGCGCAGCTGCAGGAACGGTTCCAGCGCGACGACCGCAATGATTACGGCGATCGCGATGGCGACGACATGGATTCCGGCGATCTGAACGACGTGCAGGATCAGGGCGAGGGCGCCGATCAGGACGAAATGGCGGTTGCCGCCCGTCCGCAGCCAGTCCGCGAACAGCCGCAGCCGCGCGAGCAGCGTCAGCACCAGCCGCGCGAACATCGCCGCGAGCGTCCTGAGCGCCAGGAGCGGGAACGTCCCGTACCGGTCGCCCAGCCGATCATCGACGACAACACGCCGCAGCCCGTGATCGAGGGCACCCCGGCGGAAGTGGCAGCCATGGACGCGCCGGCCAGCGATACCGCCGGTGGACGTGCCACGCAGCGCCGCCGCGGCGCCGCAGGCCGTCCCCGCCGCCAGCCGCGCGCGGCTGCGGAAGGCGGCGAGGGCGAAGCTCAGCCCGCCTCCGAAGGCGCCGAGCCGGCTCTGGCCTCGGAATAAGCAGACCGCCGAATGAAGAACGAAAAGCCCTGGCCTGTCCGGGGCTTTTTGCGTTGTTGGAGGTATCGTTCCGCTGTCCCGGCAAACGAGCTGGTCCAGATACAGCGAATAATTTCCTCGCTCCGCTGGCGGCGCCTCTTCACAAGGTTCTCGCTGCTTCCCATATGATTTTTCGAGAGGATGAAGCCGATTTCATGCGGCTTTGATCCTGATCATGAAATGGCAGGAAATGTCGTTGCACACTCCGGCCGACGGCCAGCCTGAATGGGGGCCGATCCTAAACCGTCATCCGCGTGCCGAGATCGGGCGGGATGAATGAAGGAGGTATTCCATGAATATCGAGAAGTATTCCGAGCGCGTCCGCGGTTTCCTGCAGTCCGCGCAGACCTATGCCCTGTCGGAAGGGCACCAGCAGTTCACCGCCGAGCACGTGCTCAAGGTCCTTCTGGACGATGAGCAGGGCATGGCCTCGTCCCTGATCGAGCGCGCCGGTGGCAGTGCCCGCGAAGCCAGGATCGCCAATGATGCCGCTCTTGCCAAGCTGCCAAAGGTTTCCGGCGGCAATGGCTCCGTCTATCTGTCGCAGCCGCTCGCCAAGGTGTTCTCGACTGCCGAGGACGCCGCCAAGAAGGCTGGCGACAGCTTCGTCACCGTCGAACGCCTGCTGCTTGCGCTCGCCATCGAAAGCTCCGCTTCCACGGCGGCCACGCTGAAGAAGGCCGGTCTCACCGCGACCGCGCTCAACCAGGTCATCAACGACATCCGCAAGGGCCGCACCGCCGATGGCGCCAATGCCGAACAGGGCTTTGACGCGCTGAAGAAATATGCGCGCGACCTGACGGCGGAAGCCCGCGAAGGCAAGCTCGACCCCGTGATCGGCCGCGACGACGAAATCCGCCGCACGATTCAGGTCCTCTCCCGCCGCACCAAGAACAACCCGGTCCTGATCGGTGAACCCGGCGTCGGCAAGACGGCGATCGCCGAAGGTCTGGCGCTGCGCATCGTCAATGGCGATGTGCCGGAATCGCTGAAGGACAAGCGCCTGATGGCGCTCGACATGGGCGCGCTGATCGCCGGCGCGAAATATCGCGGCGAGTTCGAGGAGCGCCTGAAGGCAGTTCTCTCTGAAGTCCAGGCCGAAAGCGGTGAGGTCATTCTCTTCATCGACGAAATGCATACGCTCGTCGGCGCCGGCAAGGCCGATGGCGCCATGGATGCGTCGAACCTCCTGAAGCCGGCACTTGCCCGCGGGGAGCTGCACTGTGTCGGTGCGACCACCCTCGACGAATACCGCAAGCATGTGGAAAAGGATGCAGCCCTTGCCCGCCGCTTCCAGCCCGTCATGGTTGAGGAGCCGACGGTCGAGGACACGATCTCGATCCTGCGGGGTCTCAAGGAAAAATACGAGCAGCACCACAAGGTGCGGATCTCCGACAGCGCGCTGGTTGCCGCCGCCACCCTCTCGAACCGCTACATCACCGACCGCTTCCTGCCGGACAAGGCCATCGATCTGATGGACGAAGCCGCATCGCGCCTGCGCATGCAGGTGGATTCGAAGCCCGAGGAACTGGACGAACTCGACCGCCGCATCATTCAGCTGAAGATCGAGCGCGAGGCCCTGAAGAAGGAAACCGACACCGCCTCGATCGACCGCCTTGCACGCCTCGAAACCGACCTCACCTCGCTGGAGGAACAGGCCGATGCGCTGACCGCCCGTTGGCAGTCGGAAAAGCAGAAGCGCGGCCTT
>CAMFHT010000221.1 GCA_945952245.1 uncultured Rhizobium sp.
GTGACGACTGCCTTCTGCAGCGTCTCGTTTCCGGAAAGCGCCTCGTACCAGGAAAGCGTGAAGCCCTTGAGCGGGAAGGCCGCCTGCACCGCATCGTTGAAGGAAAAGAGCGGAATCAGCGCCACCGGCAGGTAGAGGAACAGGATATAGCAGGTAACGTAGAGCCCGAGTGGCCGCGAGCCCTGGTGAGTGGCGCTCATGACAGCCTCCGTCGGCCAGTGCTGGCGATTCTTGCGATCAGGATGAGGGCAATCGTCAGCATCATGACCGAAACGGCGAGAGCCGCGCCGAACGGCCAGTCGTTTGCCTTGCCGAACTGGGCCTGGATCAGAGAACCGATCATGGTGCTCTGCGGTCCGCCGACGAGTGTCGGCGTGACATAGTCGCCCACCGTGGGAACGAAGACCACCAGCGCACCGGAGAGCACGCCCGGCATCGACCAGGGCAGGACTACGCGGCGGAAGGCGGTGAAGGGCCGGGCACCCAGATCCGCCGCCGCCTCGAAGAGGGATTTCGGCATGGTGTCGAGCGCCGCGAAGATCGGCAGGATGGCGAAGGGCGCATAGGCATGCGCCAGCGTCAGCACCACGGCGCTCGGCGTGTTCAGGAAGGCGGTCGTCGGTTCCGAGAGCAAGCCGGTTCCGGTCAGCACCGAGTTCAGCACGCCATTATAGGCAAGCACGATCTTCCACGCGAAGACGCGGAGCAGGTAGCTCGTCCAGAACGGCAGTGTGACCAGGAAGAGGATCATCCCACGGCGGCGTCCGGCGTGGAAGGCGAGGTAGTAGGCGACCGGATAGGCTGTCACGACCGTGGCCACGGTCACAAAGCCTGCAATGACCACCGATCGCAGCGCGACCATGGCGTAGAGCGGGTCCGTGACAATGGTGGCGAAGTTGGCAAACGTCCCGCCTGCGCCCAACAGGGATCCGTCATTGACGCGGAACGAAAGGAAGAGCACCAGCGCAAGAGAGAACAGGATGAGCACCAGCGTCACGAACAGGCCGGGAAGCATCATCAGGGTCGTAAAGCCCCGCTTCGCTCCGTTATCCGCCAGACCTGTCTGATGCCGACCCATAACACGCCATCACATTCGTGAAATTCGATGCATGATTTTCATTTTTCAGGCAATCGTCAAGTGTTTATTTTTCCAAGGCGTCATGCAGGCGGTACCAGCTTATGACGGCGCCGACACCAATGCGGCGAAAAGGGTGGAAAGGGATGGGCTGGATTGGGGAGATCGGAAGCGGCAGGACGTCAGGATCTCCGTGCAGCAGGTAATCGGCGAGACGCGGACCGGCAGCCGTCATCAGCCCAACGCCGCGGCCCTGGCAGCCGACCATGGTCATCAGGCCCGGCTCAGGTTCGTGAATATGCGGGAGGTGATCCGGCGTCACGCAGACACGTCCGAACCATCGTTTCTCGATGGGCTTGCCTTTCAGCATGGGAAAGAGCCGGTGCAGCGCCCGCTCCAGATGCGCCCAGTCGCGCGGGCTCCGCGACAGCCGCATCGGACCCCGACCGCCGAGAATCAGCCGGTTCTGTTCGGTCTTTCGGTAGTAGACGAGGATCCGGCGGGAATCCGATACGGCCTGTCCGCCAGGCAGGATGGCATCGGCTCCCGCACCGGAAAGGGGAGCGGTGGCGATCTGGAAGGAATGCAGGGCGACGATGCTCTGGTTCAATCCCGGGATCAGCGTCTCGCTATAGGCGTTGGTGGCGACAAGCACCCTGCGGGCCGAGAAATCAGCCCCCTTATCTGTGCGTGCGTGCCACAAGCTATTGGCACGCCTCAAGGAATCGCACTGGTGGTTCTCAAGGATTAAGGCACCCGCCTCCACGGAGAGGCGTGCGAGTTCAAACTGGAATGCCAGTGGATTGATGGTGCCTGCGCGTCGGTCGAGGAAGCCGCCGATGTAATTGTTGGTCCCGATCGCCGACGAAATGCCCGCTTGGTCAAGCAGCGCAACATCTGCTCCGGCGGCGGCCCATTGCCGGTGCCGGTTGCGGGCGGCGTCGAGCGCCTTTTCCGTATGGCAGGCCTGTATCCAGCCGCTCCGTCGGTGAGGAACGGCGAGATTTTCCCGGTCAATGAGGTCAAAGACGGCATCTGCGGTGCCAGCGGCGAAACGCACTAGCTTTTTCCCCTGGCGATCACCGAAATGGGTCATCAGCCATTCCGGATCATATTTGAGGCCTGGGATGACCTGCCCGCCATTGAGGCCGCTGGCATGGGTGCCGAGGGCACCCGCTTCCAGAACGAGAACGGACGCGCCCTGCCGGGCGGCGTGCAGTGCAGCGCTCAAACCCTGGAAGCCAGCGCCGATGACGAGGAGATCGTAAGTGCGTCCCGGGTCCGGCCTTGGCGGAGCGGGCCGAAAGGGCTTTATGCCCTCGGACCAGACGGGATCGGCAAAAGGCTTCATCATAGCCCCTTCAGATAAATGAAAACATTGATGAAGATTTCAAAAATCGGAGGAGCTTGTCAATGGGCAGTGTTCGCTAGTCGGGTGAGCCGGATCGGATCATCGAGAAATAATCGTCATGCCCAACCTGGCCACCCTTGAGCGCCACCTGCAGATTGGGCGTGGAAGCGCCATGAGCGGTGCAGAGAGGCGAACCCGGCGTCTGCGGCAGCGGCATCTTCAGCGTTAGCGCTGCAACGCCCATCTCCGTCAGTGCATGGCTCGACGTATCCCCGCCGGCAATCACGGTACGGGTCAGCTTAGCCCGCTCGACCAAAGCCCTGTTGATGCGGCCAAGCGCCTTGCCGATGCGGTGCCGCGCACCATCGCAGGCCGCGAGCGCCGCGCCCTTGTCGGCCGAGGGACCGAGCGCACTGTAGATCAATGGGCTTCCGCCCCGGGAAAGAATGGCGAGACCTTCCTCGATTGCCCGGACCGTTTCCGCTTCGTCCGCCGCGAGCTTCACCGCATCGAGCGCGACGCCTTCGAAACCGTTTGCAAGCGCGTGCCGGATCTGCCGTTCGGTCGTCGGCGACACGCTGCCGGAGACGACGGACATCTGCCGCACCGACCCCGCAGGCGAATAGGTCGGGCGCTCCCCGATTTCGCCCGCAGCCCGGAGCGCATGCACCAGGGCATATTCCACGCCTGAAGAACCACAGACGAAGGGCGAACTCCTCCGCAGGCGGTTCCAGAGCAGGTCTCCGGCAGCGGCCTGTGTCACCGCGTCGTCGACGTCGATCAGCAGGATGTCGGCTTCCGGAATATCCGGATTGCCGAGCAGCGCCACGTTGTCGATGGAGCTGCCTGACAAGGCCGTCTGGTGGGCGAGATGGGCAAGCACGTCGGCCTCCGCCATTGGCGTCACCGGGTGGCGGGACATGACGGGATGCCGGTCTATACGGTAGACGCGGCCCTGGTAGGCGGCGAAGAGATGTCCGAAGGCGGTGTAGCGCCGGATCTGCGGCGCCCCGACGATCAGCGGGATCGTCCTGGCGCCGAAGACATCGCGGCCGATCTCGATCGCCCGCCCGATGCTGCCCACATGCGGTGCGCTGTCGAAGGTGGAGCAGACCTTGTAATGGCAGAGTTCGGCATCGAAGCGCTTTAGCCATTGAAAAGCCCCGGGCAAGTGGCTGTCCATCCAGTCCGGCGTCTCGCTGCGGCTGGTGCCGGCGAGGCCGAAGGCGCGTGCATCAGGAAACTGGCCGAGAAGCGTCTCGTCAGCCTGCTGCAGGAAGAGGACCGTCTCGATACCGTTCGTCGCGAGTGCCTCCATCACGTCGGTGGAGCCGGTGAAATCATCACCGTAATAGGTGAGAAGCGGGCGGGTCATGTCTCTTCCTTCAGGCATGTCTGCCATCGCCGAATTTCTGGATTGCCTCGGCAAGTTCCGGGTGTTCCCGCGCATAGTCTTCCAGGGGCATGCCGGAGACCGCGGCCTCCCAGGCCTGTGTCACGGCCTTGACGCCCGCACCCGGTCCGCCCGGATGGCTGACGACACCGCCGCCGCAGAGATAGAGAAGATCCGTCGAACCGTTTGCGGCGAATGTGTCGGGAGCCTGCCCGCCCCACTGGCCGGAACCGACGACGGGCATGGCGCAATCGCTCTCGTCGAAGATCGGCGTCGTCACCGCCTTGAAGGAGCGGATGAAGCTCTCGTCCGGCTCCCAGTACTTCACGCGGATGCCGTTGATCTGGAATTGGTCGACGCCCAGCAGGCGCCAGAACTGCTGCCATACGGAGAATTCGAAACCGAGATGGGAATGGCGGGTGAGGATATCCCAGCCATTGCGGTGCGCGTGCAGCACGAGACCCGATCGCTTCCGCAGAAAGGCCATGCCGCCGAAGCCGATGGAATTGATGTTGACGACGGCGCAATTTCCGCCGGCTTCGAGCACCAGATCGTGGTTGCGCATCATCTCGTCCGGATCGGTGGCAGAGATGCCGAAGGCATACATGACCTTCTTGCCGGTCTTCTGCTCATGGTCGAGGATTTTCGGCATGATTGCCTTGACCCGCTCGGAAAGTGGCGAATAGGCGGGGCTCATCAGCTTCTCGTCGTCCTTGATGAAGTCGACGCCTGCCTCGACCAGTTCGCCCACCATGTCCGCGGTTTCATGCGGACGAAGGCCGAGTGCCGGCTTGACGATTGTCCCGATGAGAGGTCGACCCGTGACACCGGTCAGCCTGCGGCTGCCGGGCAGGCCGAATTGCGGTCCCGGATAGCTGCCGGCGAAGCTCAGGGGCAGCTTGAGGTCCGTGATTCGGATGCCGGTGAGACCCTTGATGGAGAAGACGCCGCCGATCGCGATCGTCATCAGTGCGGCGAGGTCCGTTCCCACGGCATCGACGGGAAAGCCGATCTCCGCCTCGCCGCAGTTGAATTCCGTGGCGTCCCCGGCTTCATCCGGAAAGGCGGAGGCGCTGACCGGCGGCAGATGGCGGACGGAAAGGACGCGCGCGGCGACGCGGGCCTTCAGCTCCGGTGTCTCGCCCGGCAGTGGCACGAATGTTCCGGTAGACTGGTCGCTTGCAATCTTTGCCGCCATGGCTTCCACGGAGCCGGGCGTTTCGATGCGGTATGTCAGGCGTATGAGGTCCGCATCATGCATGATCTGTTGCCTCCAGAAGTACGACATCATAGGGGGCGAGCGAAATGGTCTTGTCAGCGCCTGCCGGCGCATAGCCGGCGGGCAGCCTGACTTCGACGGCTTCGGGCGCGATGTTTACGAGGAGCAGTCTGTCCGAAGCAGCAAGTCCCAGAACCCTGTCCGACCTGCTGCTCTCGACGGCAACATGCTGTTTGCCGGCCATCTGCCCAAGCCAGCCGATCACGTCTGTGAGCGGTCTCGGCTTGCCCTCCGGCTGCGGCTCGCCGGGACCTGCGAGCAGACCGAATGGACCTGCCAGTGTTGCGAGCGTCAGCACGTCGACGCGAGCGGCGGCTGTCGTTGCGGCATAGGCCGCAGCAAAGGCGGCGCCGAACTGTGCGTTGTGGCGCGGATCGACATTGGCCATGGGGATGCGGCCAAGCCGCGGATTGTCTTTTGTCGCGGAGCCATAAGGGTTCTGGCGCATCGCGATCGTGGACGGGCCGATGCGGTAGGTTTTGTCCGGGTAGATCGCCCGTACCGAATGTACGACGTCCCTCAGCGCCTCGAAGCTCTGCATCACGGAGAGGTCATCCGCCGCATGCACGATGGGGTTGGTGCAATGGGAGACGTAGTCGAGGTTTTCGGCGGGCACGGGCTTGCGGTTGAGTTCGGTGAAATAACTCATCATCCCGCCGCCGAGCAGGCTCGCCGGAAATGCTGCGCGGGCGGCGGCGTAGACCTCTTCCAGTGGCGGGCACTCCGGCCACTGGCTGCCGGGCGGCGTGGACCGGCGGTCGACCGCGGGACTGACGAAAAGGCTGGCGGGGGAAAAGCCTGCCTCGGCGCAGAGTGCGGCGATCGCCTTCAGTTCTTCCAGCGGAGACGCCTTGCATGGCAGTGCCAGTTCCAGCGTCACCGGCAGGCCGGAGCGGTGCGCGATCTCGGCATAGCCCTCCAAGGTTGCGAGACCGTGTCCTGCAAGCGGGTCGAAGTGAGCGATCAGGTGACCGATGTCGAGGGGACCGAGATATGCCAGGGCTTCCAGCTCCTCAGCCAGGCATTCCGGGCGAAGGCCGAGGCCCATCTGCGGCAGGAGAGCCTCGGTGGGACGGAGCGTAAGGCTGACGGGCCGATCTTCATCCACCCGGGCCACGGTCTCCGCCGTCCGTTCGATCTTTACCGTGACCGACTGTTCGATCGTCTCGCCTGCTGGCACCAGATAGGGCCAGGGCAGGGCGAGCGGGCGCACATAGGTCTTGAACGAGCCGTCGGTCCAGTTCCGCTGATCCTCCATCTCGAAGATGTCGCCGTTGAAGCGGGTCTCGGCCTCAAGACCCTGTGCCACGCCATGGGTGATGGCACGGATGTCCTTGAAGGGCTGCCAGGGTTCGATGCGTTCCGGCCAGACGGCGTTTTCCGTACTGCCATCCCCATGGAGCAAACGAACGCGCTGGCCGACGACGCCATCGAGCGGATGCAGGACGGTAAAGCCCGCCCGCGCCGTCTCGAAATCCTTGTCGGTTTCGAAGGCCGCATGGAAGGTGAGGACACCATCCGATGTGCCCGAAATGGTGGCCCGGCAGCTCAGTATGGCGCCCGAAGGTGCGGAGAAGCGCGCTGTGTAGCGGACATCGAAGCCCGAAGCGTCTTCAGAAACGGCCATGTCGGAAATCACCGGCGCACAGGTGCCCCAGTCCTTGTCGCGCACCAGGAAAGCGACGGCGCGCAGCACTTCGTGACCCATGAAGCGGATGGTTCTCAGATTGCCGTCTTCGAGTGTTGCAAAAAGCGGCCCCGCCTGGATCTCACGGCTGTCAGC
>CAMFHT010000222.1 GCA_945952245.1 uncultured Rhizobium sp.
GAGATGTGTATAAGAGACAGCGCGTTACCAGAAGGAGGCGATCACCGGCCATCGCCCGACATGGACGGTCGGTGTCAATGGCGCTGCCCGCAGTTCGCCGCTGCATGCGAACATCCATTCCGCCCAGATGAACGGGCGCGTGAAGGACCCCTTCGGCTTCGTGCGCCAGACGCGGGCCGGCACCGAGCATGCACCGCGGGAGCGCAAGCTGAAGGTCCTGGAAACCAAGGCCTTCGATACGCTGGGTCTCACCGCCTCGGCCACGCCCAAGGACATCAAGTCGCGGTACAAAGAGCTTGTAAAAAAGCATCACCCTGACGCAAATGGCGGAGACAGGGGTTCCGAAGAGCGTTTTCGGGCGGTTGTACAGGCGTATCAATTGTTAAAGCAGGAAGGTTTCTGTTAAGGGCTTGGGCGAGCTGCCTCAAACGATGACAGAATTGACGGATGACGGACGGGCAGTCCACTGCTCGCCTTGGAGAGACGATGAGCAAAGTAGACCTTGATTATTCCAATCTGCCCGACACCACGATCTCGGTAAGGGACGTCTTCGGCATCGATACGGATATTCGCGTGCCGGCCTATACTGAAGGCAGCGCCTATGTGCCGGATCTCGACCCGGACTACCTGTTCGACCGCGAAACCACGCTCGCCATCCTCGCCGGCTTTGCCCACAACCGCCGTGTCATGGTCTCCGGCTTCCACGGAACTGGCAAGTCCACCCATATCGAGCAGGTTGCAGCCCGCCTGAACTGGCCCTGCGTCCGCGTCAACCTCGACAGTCATGTCAGCCGTATCGACCTCGTCGGCAAGGATGCCATCGTCGTCAAGGACGGCCTGCAGATCACCGAATTCAAGGACGGCATCCTGCCCTGGGCCTACCAGCACAATGTCGCGCTCGTCTTCGACGAATACGATGCCGGTCGCCCGGATGTGATGTTCGTGATCCAGCGCGTGCTGGAAAGCTCCGGCCGTCTGACGCTCCTCGATCAGAGCCGCGTCATTCGTCCTCACCCGGCCTTCCGTCTGTTTGCAACGGCCAACACCGTCGGCCTGGGCGATACGACCGGCCTCTACCACGGCACGCAGCAGATCAACCAGGCGCAGATGGACCGCTGGTCACTGGTGACCACGCTCAACTACCTTCCGCACGAGAAGGAAGTGGACATCGTCTGCGCCAAGGTGAAGGGCTTTGCCGCTTCCGCCGGTCGCGAGACCGTGTCGAAGATGGTGCGCGTTGCCGATCTCACCCGCGCCGCTTTCATGAACGGTGATCTTTCGACCGTCATGAGCCCGCGCACCGTGATCAGCTGGGCGGAGAATGCGGAGATCTTCGGCGATACCGCGTTTGCCTTCCGCGTCACCTTCCTCAACAAGTGCGACGAGCTGGAGCGGGCACTGGTGGCCGAACAGTACCAGCGCGCCTTCGGGGTGGAGCTGAAGGAAAGCGCCGCAAACATCGTTCTGACCGCTTAAGGGAACCAGCGCAGGGATATCAGGGCATATGGCAGGCCGCGGCGACAATATGAAAGCGAAGTCCACCGGCATGGTGGACATGGAGCCGGCGCGCCGGGCCATTTCCGGATGCGTCCGCTCTGTGGCGGGCCGCACCCCGGTCGAAGTGACCTTCGCCAACGACCGGCCGGGCATGACTGGCAATTCGATCCGCCTGCCGGAGCTGTCCCGCAAGCCGACCGCGGCCGAGCTCGCCGTCACCCGCGGCCTCGGCGATTCCATGGCGCTGCGCATCGCTTGTCACGATGCCAAGGTACACAACCAGTTCGCGCCGCAGGGCGCGGACGCCCGTGCCGTCTACGATGCGGTCGAGCAGGCGCGTGTCGAATCGATCGGTGCGCTGCGCATGTCCGGCATGGCCGGCAATCTCGCCGCCATGAACGCCGAGAAATATGCGCGCGCCAATTTCTCCGGCGTGCAGCGCCAGCAGGATGCGCCGATCCAGGAAGCGGTTGCCATGCTGGTGCGCGAAAAGCTGACCGGCCAGAAACCACCGGAAAGCGCCGGCAAGGTGCTGGACCTGTGGCGTCCCTTCATCGAGCAGAAGGCCGGCGGCCAGCTCGATAATCTCTCTTCCGCGCTGAACGACCAGGAGGCCTTCGCCCGCGTCGTGCGCAACATGCTCTCCGCCATGAACATGGCCGACGACCTAGCCGACGAGCAGGACGAGGCGGAGGAGAATCAGCCCGAGGCCGACGAGGACCAGCCGCGGAGCCAGGAAGAGAACCAGGAGAGCGCCGAGGAGGAGGCCGGCTCCGAAGCCGCGCCCGCCGATGAGCAGCAATCCGCCGAAGAAGAGATGGAAGACGGTGAAATGGACGGCGCGGAAATATCCGACGACGACATGACCGACGACGATCAGGACGATTCGGAAACGCCTGGCGAAACCCGCCGCCCCGCGAGCCCCTTTGACGATTTCAACGAGAAGGTCGACTACAAGATCTTCACTGAGGATTTCGACGAGGAAATCACGGCGGAAGAGCTGTGTGACGAGGCCGAGCTCGATCGGCTGCGCGCCTTTCTCGACAAGCAGCTCTCGCACCTGCAGGGCGCAGTCGGCCGGCTGGCGAACCGCCTGCAGCGCCGCCTGATGGCGAAGCAGAACCGCTCCTGGGATTTCGATCTCGAGGAAGGATACCTCGATACGGCGCGCCTGCCGCGCATGATCATCGATCCCATGCAGCCGCTCTCCTTCAAGATGGAGCGCGACACCCAGTTCCGCGACACGGTCGTGACCCTGCTGATCGACAATTCCGGCTCCATGCGTGGCCGGCCGATCACGGTTGCCGCCACCTGCGCGGATATCCTCGCCCGCACGCTGGAACGCTGCGGCGTCAAGGTGGAGCTCCTGGGCTTCACCACCAAAGCCTGGAAGGGCGGCCAGTCGCGGGAGAAGTGGCTGGCTTCGGCGAAGCCGCCGGCACCCGGCCGCCTCAACGATCTCCGTCACATCATCTACAAGTCCGCCGATGCGCCGTGGCGCCGCGCCCGCCGCAATCTCGGTCTGATGATGCGCGAAGGCCTTCTGAAGGAAAACATCGACGGCGAGGCGCTGATGTGGGCGCATGACCGGCTGATGCGCCGGCAGGAACAGCGCCGCATCCTGATGATGATCTCCGACGGCGCGCCGGTCGATGATTCCACGCTGTCGGTGAACCCGGGCAACTATCTGGAGCGGCATCTGCGCGCCGTGATCGAGCAGATCGAGACCCGCTCTCCCGTCGAGCTTCTTGCAATCGGTATCGGACACGACGTCACCCGTTACTATCGCCGCGCCGTCACCATCGTGGATGCGGACGAGCTCGCGGGCGCGATGACCGAGCAGCTCGCCTCCCTGTTCGAGGAAGGCAATGGCAGGGGAAGCCGCGGGACGCGCGCCCGGTGAACCGTCAGGTCAAGACCATTCTTGCTGTGGCCCTCATTTCGGTGGGGCTGGTGGTTGGACCGGTGCCGTCGTTTGCGCAGGAAGCGGGCGAGCCTGCTGCCGTCACCGCGCGGCCGATCACCAGTTTCCGTCTCAATTCCGGCGAGACCCGTTTCGGCAAGCTGGACTTCATCGGCGGTCTTGTTCTGGGAGCCGACAATCCCCTCTTCGGGGCTCTTTCCTCCATCCGGTTTCTGCCGGACCACAAGCATTTCATGATCGTGATGGATACGGGCCACTGGCTTCGAGGGCGCATCACGCGGGACGGAGAGGGCCGGCTGAAATCCATCGAGGACGTGGTCATCACGTCCATGATCGACCGCATGGGCCGCACCGAGGCCGACAAGTTCGACATGGACAGCGAAGGCCTCGCCTTCCGGGATGGGGATGCGCTGGTCTCCTTCGAACGTCGTCACCGCGTGGATGTCTACCCTGGCCCGGATTTCGAGACGGCGAGGCCGCGGCGCACGATCGGGACGCTGATACCGCCGGCCTATCTCAAGACCAATGGCAGTTTCGAGACCATTGCCGTCGCGCCCAAGGACGGGTCCCTTCAGGGCGCAGCCGTTGTCGTGACGGAACGCAGCGTCGACAAGGACGGGAACCTCTACGCTGCCATCCTCGACGGCCCGCTGAAAGGCCGCTTTGCCGTCAGGCACCATGATTCCTTCGACGTTTCCGACGGCGTCTTCCTGCCTAATGGCGACCTTGTCCTGCTCCAGCGCCGCTTCACCATGGCACTCGGTATCGGCCTCAGGATTATCCGCATCAAGGGCGCCGACATCAGGCCCGGCGCCGTCGTTGATGGGGAGATCCTGATGGAGGCGGACATGGGCGAGCAGATCGACAACATGGAGGGCATCGATGCCGTTCCTGCGCCTGACGGCAGCACGCATCTCATCCTCGTCTCCGACGACAACCATTCCATCTTGCAGCGCAGTTTGATGCTGGAATTCAAGCTGGTCGAGTAAGCGCTTCCGTACTGAGGCTGACACGAAGAAAAGGCCCGCCGGTATTCTCCAGCGGGCCTTCATCTCATCGGGTGATGTGGGCCTCAGCGGGCGTTGAGCGTCGGCATGGGCCTCAGAACGCTCATCAGAGCGCCGTAGGGGAGCAGCATGACGAGGCCGACGGTGATCTTGGCGCTGAAGTCGCCGAGCGCCCAGGAGATCCAGCGTGGCGCTTCCGTGGCCATCACGCCGAGGATCGGTGCCTGTTCCAGCGCGAACGGGTCGTTGGGTCCGAAGACCACGAACAGCGGTGCGAAGGCAAAGGAAAAGAACATCATCGTGTCGAGCGCGGAGCCGGCCAGCGAACCCGCAAGCGGGGCCTGCCACCAGGCCTGGCGGCGCAGGCGATTGAAGACGGTGATGTCGAGGAACTGGCCGATCAGGAAGGCGGAGCCGGAGGCGATGGCGATCCGGTGCGGCGCAGTGAACCAGGAGAGGCCGACGCCGGCAACGAAGCCGACGAGAACGACGCGACGGGCAAGGCCCGGACCGAACTGGCGGTTTGCAAGGTCCGTCACGAGGAAGGCGACCGGATAGGTGAAGGCGCCCCAGGTGAGAATGTCGGCGAGGTTGATGCCGGCGAGCGTTCCCGAAAGCGGGTACTGGACGAGCACGTTGGACGCGACCACGACGGCCGTCATCATCAGGGCATAAAGATAGAAGTAGCGGTTCTTCAGCATTTTTTTATCCTGGGTGATGCCACCAGTTGGAGTGCGGAAGCAAGGCCGGGGCTACCCGGATCTGCGGCAAGGAAAAAGGCCTGACCGGCGGACCGGACAAGCCTTTTTGAAATCGTATGGACTTTGAAGCGGCGACTTACGCGGCTTCGGCAGTCTTCTTCACGATCTGGCGGCGCAGCAGGCGAGCGCGCATCGACAGTTCGGATTCGCTGGCCTTCAGCAGGAAGGCATCGAGACCACCGCGGTGCTCGACGGAACGCAGAGCCGCAGCGGAAACGCGCAGGCGGTAGCGCTGGCCGAGAGCGTCCGAGATCAGCGTGACCTGGCAGAGGTTCGGCAGGAACCGGCGCTTGGTCTTGTTGTTCGCGTGGCTCACATTGTTACCGGTCTGGACGCCCTTGCCAGTCAGTTCGCAGATGCGGGACATGGTACACCTATTGTTCTTGGCCAAACGGATCGTATGCCCGAAAATCGGACGCAATCCATCAGGCAGGATTGGAAAGTTGCGGTTCTATAGTCAGCGAGATCATCCGCGTCAAGCCAAACCTGTGGCTCGTTCGGCAGAATCCTTGAAAAAGCCGCGGTTTTTCTGTCATGGCTGGATGCGATAGAAGGCAAATCAGCAAATCGCAACAGGGCTGCGCGCAGTCCTTCAGCAGCCGTTCAGGGCCGCTCGGGCATTATATGCCGGCCTGATTGCGAAAGGGAGCAAGATCCGTGAAGACAGCGCTCAACACTCTGGTGGCCATGGCGGTCGCGACGGCGGGGCTTACCCCCGCTGCGCAGGCTGCGGCGGTGGAGCAGAGGACGGAATACCACATCACGCTCGCCGGCCTTCCAGTAGCGCGTGCGGTCTTCAACACCAGCCTCGACGACAAGCGCTACCAGATCTCCGGTCAGGTCAGCACATCCGGTCTTGCCGACCTCATCGCCGATATTCGCGCCGAAACCAATGTGAGCGGCACCATCGGCGGTGGTGGCGTATTGCGGGCGCGGAACTATAATCTGGTCTATTCCAGCGGCAAGAAGACCAGCACCTACAAGGTAAACTTCAATCAGGGCCGGGTGACATCGAACAGCATTGCGCCGGAACCTCGTCGTCCGGCGGAATGGGTGCCGGTGAGCCCGCGCCAGCTCGCCTCGGTGTTCGATCCGATCTCGGGATTGATCTTCACCGAGGGGCGGAAAGTGTGCCCGCGCTCGCTGCCGATCTTCGATGGGGAAACCCGTATGGACCTCGTGCTCGACAAGAAGGGAACCCAGCCTTTTGCAGCCGATGGCTACAAGGGTGACGCGCTCGTCTGCAGCGTCCGTTTCGTGCCGAGGGGCGGCTACAAGAAGGGCCGCAAGGACATAGAATATCTCAAGTCCTCCTCGCAGATGGAGATCTGGTTCGCCAATGCCGGCAAGCTCAATCTCGTCGCTCCCGTCTATGTCCGAATCCCGACGCGGGTCGGCATGATGACGATCGCGGCCCGGCGCATTTCCAACTGAAGCGAAGGGCAGTATTCATGGCGAAACCCAAGGGCCCATCGCCATGAACCTCTCGTCCGCGCTGCTGATCGCCTCCGCTTTTCTGGCCTTTCTCTACCTGATGGGCTGGCCGCCGCGCGGGCAGGTTCTCCCACGCATGGCCGTGAAGGCGGGCTCGGTGCTCTTGCTTGCGATCGTGGCGTTGTTGGACGGCGGGCCTTGGCTTCTGGTCTTGGCACTGACCTTCGGCTCGATTGGCGATGCC
>CAMFHT010000223.1 GCA_945952245.1 uncultured Rhizobium sp.
GATCAGGCCTTTGCCGCATCGCAGACGGTCATCATCGAATCGGACGAGGTGCTGAACGAGCAGAAGGCCGCAATGGCGCTTCTCGCGAAGCCCGAGCTCACGATGTTTACGGACGGCACGACGATCTCGAAACTGCTCGATGTTGGCGAGCGGGCAAAGCTTGAAACCGGCCTGAAGAGCAAGGGCATCCGCCTCGGCCTGGTCGAGAAGATGAAGCCCTGGATGATCGCGAGCCTCGTCAGCATGCCGGCCTGCGAGCTCTCCCGCAAGGCGGAGGGCCTGTCCTTCCTCGACAAGAAGATCGCCGAGGATGCAGTCGCCAGGGGCAAGCAGCTGAAGGGGCTTGAGACCATGGCCGAACAGCTACAGGCCATGGCGGAACTGCCGGTGAAGTTTCACCTCAAGGCGCTCATCGACACGCTCGATCTCGGCAGCCGCATGGATGACATTACGGAGACCATGATCGACCTCTATTCCGAGGGCAGGATCGGCATGATCGTGCCGATGCTGAGTGCCGTTACCGGAGACAAGCCCGGCGACATGAGCGACTATGCCGCCTTCGAGCAGCGCATCGTCATAGACCGCAACCACGTCATGGCGGAGCGCTCGGTACCGAACTTCGAAAAGGGGTCCGTCTTCATGGCGGTAGGCGCCCTGCATTTGCCGGGCAAGGAGGGTGTGATTGCTCTCCTCCAGCAGCGCGGCTTTACCGTTACGCCGGTCGCAGCCGCGCCGTGAGCGCTCTCAGCCCTTCGTCATGCGCGTGGCGACATTCGTCTTCCAGACGAAGTGGTGAACCGGGATTGCCAGGATGTGGCCGACGACGAGCACCCAGAGCACGATCTTGATGGGTCCTGCATGCAGGGAGCCGGCGACGTCGACATCTGCATAATACTTCAGCATGCCGCTGATCGGCATCAGGAAGAAGAGCAGATAAAGCCCGCCATGGGCGATCTTCGAGGCGAGCTGGAAGATGGCCGGTTCTTCGGCCGGAGCCGCGGGTGCGCCCTGCGTCAGCCGCAGGATCAGGCGCAGCACGGCCAACGCCAGGACGGCAATCCCCACATAGGCATGGATATTGGCGCCGGCGACGATGTCAGGCGTCACGCTTCCCGCATCCGTTGCGCGATCCCAAGCCTCGATATTATCAGAAAAGATCAGGTTGAAGAAGATCAGCAGGGCCATGACCCAGTGGATCGCCTTTTGCGGTATGGAATAGGAAGCGGGCGCTGCTACGGCCATGATCATTGCCTTCTGTCAATTGCGTTAGGGTCGATGCATATACAGTAAAGCCAACGGCTCGCTTCCGAAAGCCGCTGGCCCTTGTTTACCGAAATTTAATCTGGCCGGATCGGATCAGAGATGGATCGGCTTGAAGAAGGTGGCAAGTGCCGCTTCCTTGACTGCTTCCGACATGGTCGGGTGTGCATGGCAGGTGCGGGCGAGATCTTCGGACGAACCGCCGAATTCCATGAGCACGGCTGCCTCGTGAATCATCTCGCCGGCACCGAAGCCGATGATGTGGACGCCGAGTACCCGGTCCGTCGCCTGATCGGCGAGGATCTTCACCAGGCCATCCGTCGCCTGCATGGCGCGGGCGCGGCCATTGGCGGTGAAGGGGAACTTGCCGACCTTGTAGGCAACACCCGCGGCCTTCAGTTCCTCCTCGGTCTTGCCGACGGCGGCCACCTCCGGCTGGGTGTAGACGACGCCAGGGATGACGTCGTAGTTCACATGGCCGTGCTGGCCGGCAAGGATCTCCGCAAGCGCCACGCCTTCGTCTTCCGCCTTGTGCGCGAGCATCGGGCCGCGAACCACGTCGCCGATCGCGTAGATGCCGGCCACATTGGTCTCGAAGTGGTTGCCGATCTCGACCCGGCCGCGATTGTCGAGCTTGACACCCGCCTCTTCGAGGCCGAGGCCGGCCGTGTAGGGCTTGCGGCCGGTGGCGACCAGCACCACGTCGGCATCGATTACGGTTGCATCGCCGCCCTTGACCGGCTCGAAGGTCACCTTGGCGCCCTCGCCGGCCCTTTCGACCGCGGTCACCTTGGCGCCGAGCTTGAAGTCGATGCCCTGCTTGCCCATCAGGCGCTGGAACTGCTTGGAGATTTCCGCATCCATGCCGCCGAGGATGCTGTCGAGATATTCGACAACGGTGACTTTTGCACCCAACCGCGCCCAGACCGAGCCGAGTTCGAGGCCGATGACGCCGCCGCCGACCACGACGAGATGGCCCGGCACCTTGTCGAGCGCGATCGCGCCGGTCGAGGAGACGATCACCTTCTCGTCGATCTCGACCGGAACGCCCGGAATGCCTGCGACGTCGGAGCCGGTCGCGATGACGATGTTCTTCGCCTCGATCTCCTGCACGTCGCCGGCATCATTGGTGACGCTCACCTTTCCGGCGCCCGCGATCTTGCCGGTGCCGTGGAAGGTGTCGATCTTGTTCTTCTTGAAGAGGAAGGAAACGCCATCGACATTCGCCTTCACGACGCTGTCCTTGTGGCCCATCATCTTCGGCAGATTGAGCGTCGGGGCAGCCACTTCGATGCCGAGGCTGTCCATGCCGTGGGCCACATGGGCGAAGGTTTCGGAGGCATGCAGCAGCGCCTTGGACGGGATGCAGCCGACATTGAGGCAGGTGCCGCCATGGGTTGCACGCTTCTCGATCACCGCCGTCTTCAGCCCAAGCTGCGCCGCCTTGATCGCGCAAACATAGCCGCCGGGTCCGGTGCCGATGACAACAACATCATATGCCATGAAAAGTGCCTCCTCGGCGGTCAACGGCCGCCGCTTACATTGAGAATGGCACCCGTCACATAGGATGCCTGTGGTGAAAGAAGATAGAGCACCGCATCGGCCACCTCTTCGGGCGTGCCGGGGCGCTGCATGGGAATCATGTGCGCCAAGTCGCGGGCGCGATCCGGCAAGCCGCCGGAACCGTGGATCTCCGTGTCGATGATCCCGGGACGGATCGCATTGACCCGGATGTTTTCGCCGGCGACCTCGCGGGCGAGGCCCACCGTCAGCGTGTCGATTGCGCCCTTGGAGGCCGCATAATCCACATACTGACTGGCCGAGCCGATGATGGCGGCCATGGAAGAGATATTCACGATCGCCCCTCCCCTGCCGCCATGGCGGGGAGACATGAGCCGCACCGCCTCGCGCGCGGCAACGACCGCGCCAAGCGTGTTGATGCGGAACATGCGCTCCAGCCGTTCGTTCGACATCTCGTCCAGCCGGGCCGGGTAGTCCACCACGCCTGCATTGTTGCAGAAGCCATCGAGCCCCCCGAAGCGGTCCTTGACCGCGCGGAACAAGCGTTCGATCACGCTGATGTCGCCAACGTCCGCCTGGAAGGCCTCGGCCTCGCCGCCATTCACCCGGATCTCGTCCACGACCGCGCGCGCCGCCTTCTCATTGCTGGCATAGTTCACCGCAAGACGCCAATCCTGAGCGGCAGCGGCAAGCGAGACGGCGCGGCCAATGCCCCGGCTGCCGCCGGTGACGAGCAGGACGGGTTTTCCGAAACTGCTCATGGCGCGCATTCCTTGAATGTGAAGAGGTCGGCGGAGGGTGCGGAAAGCTTCAGCTTCTCCGCAAGCGGCGACGCGGCAAGCGACGGCCCGAGACCTGAAAGCAGGATACTGGCCGCAGCAGGCTCCTTGGCCGCAGGCAGGTTGCCGGCCTTCCCGTCGGCCGAAATGGCATAGACATAGCCTTCATAGGCTGTGCAGGCAGCGATATCGTCGCCGGTCACGTCGCCCTCCGGGCAGTCCTTCTCCACATGGGCAATCGAACGCACGGGTTCTTCGCTCTCCATCATGTAACCGGTAAGCGCGGTCTTGTCCTTCAAGAGGTCGAAGCGATGGGTGGCGCTTGCCGCATCCGAATCGACCGGCTTGAAGGTCATCCCATAGCCATCAGCACCGGTGTAGACCGCCTTCTCCTGCGGACATGGTGCATCCGCCCATGCCGGGATCGGGGAGAGGACGAGAAGGAGAAAGGCTACGGATTTTCCCATTTTCAGAGACCAAGCGCACCCAGGAACATCATCGCCAGACCGATCAGGGAGATCATCCAGATCGCCGAGCGGGGGCGGCCGATACCGGCGATATAGGCCGGCAGATAGGCAATGCGGGCGATCAGCCAGATCCAGGCACCCCATTCGGTCAAGGCAGAAGAGCGTCCACCGAGCACGACGACCACCACGAGCGCGATGAAGACAGGATAGGTTTCGAGGAAGTTGCGGAAAGCGCGGATACCCCGCCCGGCCATCAGATCCGGTTTCGGATCATGATCCCGACTTTCATTTTCCGGCGCAAAGCCGATCTGGCGGCGAAGCAGGTGGCCGTGCACGCCGAGATAGATGAAGGCGAGAAGGGCACTCCACAGAAGGACGTTCAGTTCCGGAGCCATGTTTTCTCCTTCAAGCCAGCGGGCAGTACAAGGGAATTACAGGGCTGCGCGCCATGCGGCAGCCCCGAATTTAATGTTAGAGATCGAGAACCAGACGTTCCGGATCCTCGAGGCTTTCCTTGACGCGGACGAGGAAGGTCACGGCTTCCTTGCCATCGACGATGCGGTGGTCGTAGGAAAGCGCCAGGTACATCATCGGGCGGATCACCACCTGACCGCCGACCGCGACGGGCCGATCCTGGATCTTGTGCATGCCGAGAATGCCGGACTGCGGCGCGTTCAGGATCGGCGAGGACATGAGCGAGCCGTAGACGCCGCCGTTGGAGATCGTGAAGGTACCGCCCTGCATGTCGGCCATGGAAAGCGCGCCGTCACGGGCGAGCTTGCCGAGACGGCCGATTTCCTTCTCGATGCCGGCAATCGACAGCTGGTCCGCATCGCGCACGATCGGCACGACCAAACCCTTGTCGGTGCCGACCGCAACGCCGACATGGCAGTAGTTCTTGTAGATGATGTCGGTGCCGTCGATCTCTGCATTGACTGCCGGAAGCTCCTTCAGCGCATGCGTCACGGCCTTGGTGAAGAAGCCCATGAAGCCAAGCTTCACGCCGTGCTTCTTCTCGAAGATGTCCTTGTAGCGGTTGCGGAGATCCATCACAGCACTCATGTCCACCTCGTTATATGTGGTGAGCATGGCCGCCGTATTCTGTGCGTCCTTGAGACGACGGGCGATCGTCTGCCGCAGGCGGGTCATCTTGACGCGCTCTTCGCGGGCGGCGTCCTCGACTGCGGAGGGAGCACGCGGTGCAGCCGGCGCGGCAGGCGCCGCAGCCGCGCTGGACGGGCCCTTGGCGATGGCGGCGAGCACGTCGCCCTTCAGCACCTGGCCACGCTTGCCCGAGCCTTCGACATCGGCGGCAGCTACGTTGTTGTCAGCCATAAGCTTGGCGGCGGCAGGGGCAGCCGGCATGGAGGAAGCGGGCTGGGCAGAAGCAGGCTGGGCAGCCGGAGCCGGAGCCGGGGCAGCAGCAGCCGGTGCGGCGGCTGCGGGCGCGACAGGAGCCGCGGCGGCGCCGGCGGCAACGCCCCCTTCGGCAATCTGGCCGAGCAAGGCGCCGAGGCCAACGGTTTCACCGGCATCTGCGGTGATTTCGCTCAGCGTGCCGGCAGCCGGTGCCGGAACCTCGATCGAGACCTTATCGGTTTCGAGTTCGAGCAGGGGTTCGTCGGCCTTCACGGCATCGCCGACCTTCTTGAACCACTTGCCGACGGTGGCTTCGCTAACGGACTCGCCCAGAGTGGGGACGCGGATTTCAGTAGCCATGGTGTTCAGTCCTAAAGGGTTTGATCTGGTGGCGGCGGGCGCAGCCGCGCCACGCCCGCAGAATGGAGGTCCGCTTGCAGCGGAGGCTTGATCCCGTCAGCCTCCGAGTGCGTCTTCGAGGAAGGCCGCGAGCTGGGCGAGGTGCTTGGACATCAGGCCCGTGGCCGGAGAGGCTGCTGCCGGACGGCCGGTATAGCGCACGCGCTGATACTTGGCGTCGATATGGGCGAGCACCCATTCCAGATAGGGATCGATGAAGGACCAGGCGCCCATGTTCTTCGGCTCTTCCTGGCACCAGACCATTTCGGCGTGACGGAACCGCGAGAGTTCGTTGATCAGCGCCTTGGCCGGGAACGGATAGAGCTGCTCGATGCGCAGGAGATAGACATCGTCGATGCCACGCTTCTCGCGCTCTTCGAAGAGATCGAAATAGACCTTGCCGGTGCACATGACCACGCGGCGGATCTTGTTGTCCTTCTGCAGCTTGATCGGGCTGTCCTTCAGCACCTCGGCATCGTCCCAGAGCAGGCGGTGGAACGAGCTTTCGCCCGCCAGTTCCGCAAGGCTGGAAACCGCCCGCTTGTGGCGGAGCAGAGACTTCGGCGTCATCATGATCAGCGGCTTGCGGAAGTCGCGCTTCATCTGGCGGCGCAGGATGTGGAAGTAGTTGGCGGGCGTCGTGACGTTCGCCACCTGCATGTTGTCTTCCGCGCAGAGCTGAAGGAAGCGTTCGAGGCGGGCGGAGGAATGTTCCGGACCCTGGCCTTCATAGCCATGCGGCAGAAGGCAGACGAGACCCGACATGCGCAGCCACTTGCGTTCGCCCGACGAGATGAACTGGTCGAACACCACCTGCGCGCCGTTCGCGAAGTCACCGAACTGGGCTTCCCAGAGGGTGAGCGCATTCGGCCGGGCCAGCGAATAGCCGTATTCGAAGCCGAGCACGGCCTCTTCCGACAGCATCGAATTGATGACTTCGTAGCGGGCCTGCGTGGGCGAGAGGTTTGCAAGCGGGATATAGCGGGCCTCGGTCTCCTGATCGTAGAGCACCGAATGACGCT
>CAMFHT010000224.1 GCA_945952245.1 uncultured Rhizobium sp.
TTGCCTCTTGTCTCGTGGGCTCGGAGATGTGTATAAGAGACAGGACCCATAGCGATCCTGGCGTCCTCTTCGTCATGCGTCACCAGGAGCACAGGAACATGCTGCTCCGCCGCTTGCATGAAGACGAAATCGCGAATGTCGTCGCGCATGGTGGCATCGAGTTTTGAGAACGGCTCATCAAGGAGGAGAGCCCTGGGTTCGGAAAGCAGTGTCCGCAATAGTGCCACGCGGGCGCGCTGACCGCCAGAGAGACCTGCAGGATCCCGGTCGGCGAAACCGTCCAGTCCTGACTTCGAGAGGGCGGCTTCTATTCTTTGCACTCTTTCGCGCCTTCCTTTGACGGTGGCGGTCAGGCCGAAGTTGAGGTTGCCGCCGACGGTCAAGTGCGGAAACAGCATATCGTCCTGGAAGAGAATGCCGATTTTCCGCAGTTCCGGCGGCAGGCCGGATATATCGATCTCGCCGCATATCGCGGTTCCGGAGCCCCGCAATGGTGGTTCGAGATGCCCGGCAATGAATGCAAGGAGGGATGATTTGCCAGAACCACTCGGTCCCATGAGCGTGGTGACGGAGCCTGCTTCGACTTTCAGGTTCAAGTCAGCGACGAGCCTGCGGCCGGTGTCTGCAATCGAGATCGAGACGTCCTTGAGTTCAAGTGCGGTCATGCGCGGGCTCCTGCCATGCCCTTCTTTTTCGCGAAGAAGAACGCCGGCACGGTCCGGGCAATGATGTAGACGACAAGCGGTAAGAGTGCCTGCAGCGTGCCGAACACCCCGATGACCCGTCTGTCTCCGCCGCTCGACAACGCAACAGCTTCCGTCGTCAAAGTGTCTATCCTTCCCTCGCCGATCACCAGCGTCGGCAAATATTGCGCGACACTGACGGCGAAGCCTATGGCAAAGGCGGTGAGCACGGGTCTCATCATGATAGGGAGTTTCACATGCAGCAATATCTGCTTCGGTGTATGGCCAAGCGACGCCGCAGCCCTCGCGAATCTGGGATCGAGCGCCAGCCAGGGGTCTGTGAGCGCGAGCATGATATAGGGAAAGACGAAGAGCATGTGCGACCAGGCGACAGCCGGCAGCGTACCCGCTAAATCGGACTGCAGGAACGCCACATGCAGGCCGAAGATGAAAGCCGCCTGAGGCAGAATGAGCGGTAGATAGATGAAAATTGTCAGGGCATGCATGCCTTTGCGACCTGAACGATCAAGCGTTTCCAGAAGGGCAATCGCTGCGACGAGGGAAGCAAGGCTTGAAGATGCGGCAATCCATAGTGTCGCCATGAAGGACGAACTCCAGTCGCCCATGGATCGAGACCAGATGGCGAGCGACCAGCTTTCGGGTAGAGCGAAGGGGAAATTCCACCGCCAGGTCATGGACCAGACGAGAAGGCCCACCAACGACAAACCGCCTGTGAGCAGCATAACCGACCCGAAAGCCGAAAGTGCTTTGGCGACGAAATTCAGCCAATGATGGCGGGCTCCGCACGCGAGCAGCCAGGTCGAAGAAAAGGCGATCACACGTTCTGCCAGCCACCACAGAAGGATTGCTCCGATCACCAGCGCCGTCAAGAAGACGGCAGAGGCCGAAGCGGTCAGAAGCATGTCGCTGTCTGCCGCAGAATACCACCGGAGCGTCTGAACCGCGATGGTCGGCGGCGTTCCCGGCCCAAGGATCACGGAGACATCGACGACCGAAAGCGAAAAGGCAAGAACGGCATAAACGGCGAGCCGAATCTGCGGGTAGATCTGCGGGAACACCACCAAGACCCAGGCTGCTCCAGGACCGTAGCCGAGCGAGCGAGCGCTCGCGCGATAGAATTGGTGCGGCAACTGGTTGAGTGCCGCGCCGATCACAAGAATGAGAAAGGGCGTTTCCTTCACCACAAGGCCGAGAATGAGGGACAGCCCCGCCGCATCGTTGACGATCGTTACATCGGGCGGGACGTAGATACCACTCAGTCCAGGGCTGACGAGGCGAAACAGCCACCCCGAAGGGGCGATCAGGAAAGCAAGGCCAATCGCAATGGCAGCATGCGGACTTGCAAGCAATGGCGTCGCCAGCAGACTATCCAGACGCATCCAACTCCGCAGTCGCGGGTGCGCATGAAACGCAATGGCCGCGACCAGCGCAAGAAAAGTGGCCGAAAAGCCGACGAAAACGGTCACGCCGACGCTCGTCCCAAAGCCTGGCGTCGAGAAGAGATTGCGCCAGGCATCGAGATTGACGTTCGTCGCGCCGATCGCCGGAAGATATCCGAACGCCGGCAGCACTGTCTGCCAGAGCCCTGCGAGGATCGGCAACAGGAAGCCGCCGCAAAGGAGCGCCGCAACGACGATGGCCTGCTTTTGAGCACCCCTCCGCTTCATTTCACATAGCGCTTGGCCCACGCTTCCGTCAGCCTTGTCATCCAGGACGGATGTGGCTCCAGCAGGGTCTTGCCGAGCGCGTCGTTGCCGGGCAGTGAGGCCGACTTGGGCAAGTCGTCAAACGCCTTTCGTTGTGCATCGTCCAGCTTCGACCAATCCAGAACCGAATAGCTGCCCAATACGCGGATGTCCTGCATATGAGCCTGCGTGGAGGGCGCAAGCAGGAAATTCGCCAACACATCCGCCGCCTCCTTGTGCGCGGCATTGAAGGGGATGGCCACGAAGCTCACATTACCGATCGAGCCTCCGGACAGGGCATAGGTGCGAACGCTCTTCGGCAGTCTGCCGTCTTCGACCGCCGATGCGGCGCTTGCCGGATCGAATGACATTGAAATGTCGATCGCACCATCGCCCAGAAGCTGGTCCTGCACAGCCTCATTCGCAGGAAAGTCTGCGCCTCCATGCCAGAGATTCGGTTTCAGCAGGTCATACCAGCGCCAAAGGGGGGCAACGGCAGCGTCAAAATTTGCGTCCGTTGCTGGAGACTGCAAGATCTGCGGATCGGGCGTCAAGGCGATCAGAGCCTGCTTGAGGAAAGTGGCTCCCATGAAGTTGCTGACGGCGGGATGCGTAAAGCGACCGGGATGCGCCTTCGCCCAGTCGACAAACGCCTCAATGGTCTTTGGAGGGTCGGAGACCTTGGCGCTATCGTAGTTGAAGACGAATTTAGCAAGCCTCCAGGGCGATTCGTAGCCGTCCACCGGCACGGTGAAATCGACCACGTTTGCGGAGCCCGGCGTCAGATCGAGAAACCTTGCATTGGGCAGCGTCTGTGCGAAGGGACCGTAGAGAAGTCCCTTTTGCTTCATCGACAGGAAGTTCGGTCCGTTGATCCAGATCAGATCGACGGAGCCATTCTCGGTTTTGCCTGCCTGCTTTTCAGCAATCACGCGGTTCACCGCCTCAGCCGTATCGGAAAGCTTCACCTGCTTGACCTTCACGCCGTAGAGCTTTTCAGTCTCCTGACCTACCCAGGCGATAAAGGCGTTCGTCCGCTCATCCCCGCCCCAGGCATTCCAGTAGACCGTTTGGCCCTTCGCCTTTGCCAGCGTTGCGTTCCAGTCATCGGCCGCAAAGCCATGCTGCGCGGCCAAAGCGAGCGCTGCCGCAAGAAGGAGTGGTCGTTTCATGAAGGCTCCCTTAGAGAATTTTGATCTTCCCGTGTTGGTCGAGTGCCGGCTGCGTTCCTTACATTCTTTTCCGGCTCTTTCTCAGAAAAGACGACCCAGCCCTGCCGCCAGCGCGTCACGGTCGTCACCATGCAGATCGCCGCGTAGCTCCAGGCGATCGCGGCAAAATGGTCAGGCCAGATGCACATGGCCGCAAAGGCAGCAATTGTCTCCGCACCTTCGGCCAGGCCTCCGAGATAATAGATGCCCTTCTGGGGATAGGCATCCGCCGAAATGCCGCGTTTCGCGGCGATCGTGGCAAAGGCCAGGAAGCTTGATCCGGTGCCCATGAAAGCGGCGACAAGTGCGCTCGCCGCCAAGGCATTCTGCTCCGGATTGGCAAGCGCGAAGCCGAATGGAATGGTCGCGTAGAAAAAGAAGTCAAAGGCTATGTCGATATAGGCCCCGCGATCCGTCGGCCCTGACGTCCGCGCGACCGCGCCATCCAGCCCGTCGAAGATCCGATTGATCAGGATGACAGCCAGCGCGGCACCGTAATGACCGAAGGCTAGCAGCGGCGCGGCGGCAAGCCCCACGAGGAAGCCGACCACCGTGATATTGTCTGCGGAAACCCGCGATCTTACGAGCAGGTTTGCAAGCGGTTGCAGGAACCTCTTCTGGGTTGGCAGGATGTAGCTATCGATCATGACGAAGCGCCCCGCATGAAACGATGATAGATGTCCAATATGGCCAACAGCCGCCGAGACACATGCGCCCGCCGCCATTCGCCGGCCACCATCTTGTTCGCTTCCGCGAATGTCGGATAGGCGTGGATGGTTCCGAGGATCTTGTTGAGGCCGAGGCCGTGCTTCATCGCCAACACGAATTCCGCGATGATATCGCCGGCATGCTCGCCGACAATCGTCACGCCGAGGATCCGGTCGTGGCCCGGCGCGGTCAGAACCTTGATGAAACCGTGTCCCGCGCTCTCGGCGATGGCGCGATCAAGATCGTCGATGGCGTAACGGGTGACCTCGTAAGCGATGCCCTGTTGCCGGGCCTCCTGTTCATTGATCCCGACGCGAGCAACCTCGGGATCGGTAAAGGTCGCCCAGGGGATTACTCTATAATCCGCCTTGAACCTCTTGAAGGTACCGAAGAGCGCGTTAACCGTCGCAAACCACGCCTGATGCGCAGCGGTATGGGTAAACTGGTAAGGGCCCGCGACATCGCCCGCCGCCAGAATATTGGGCAGGATCGTTTCCAGATAGGCGTTGGTCGTGACAGTGCGCTCGGTGGGGATGGCAAGCTCTTCGAGACCAAATCCCGTCAAGCGCGCGCTGCGTCCGACCGCGCAGACGAGTTCATCGAAGGGGATATGCATCTCCCGCTTTCCGTCGCTTACAAGGATGTGTTTCTGGTCGCCATCCCTGCCGCAGGCTAGCGCCTTGTGCGATGTCAGAACCCGAACGCCGTCTGCCTCAAGCGCGTTGCGGACATAGTCGGAGACGTCCGAATCCTCCCGCACCAGAAGGCGATCGGCCATCTCGATCTGGGTCACCTCAGAACCAAGTCGCGCAAAGCTTTGCGCAAGCTCGCAACCGATGGGTCCGCCGCCAAGGACGACGAGCCGCCTCGGCGGTTCGCTCAAATTCGCAAATCGGTCCCAAAGCGTATCGGAGGTGACATAGCCCGAATCCTCTATGCCAGGCAGCGGCGGCACGAAGGGGCGCGCTCCTGTGGCTATGATAATCGAACGGGTGGTCAAATGCCGATCGGTTCCATCGGCCAGTCGAACGGAGACGGTCCAGGGGTCCTTGATGCGCGCATAGCCCGAAAGGACCTCGACGCCGAGACCTTCATATCGCTCGACGCTGTCATGCGGTGCAATTTGCGCGATGACATCTCGAATGCGCTGCATGACCGAAGGAAATGAAAAATGCGGTTCCGAGCCTGAAAGCCCGAACCGGTCGGCCTTGCGTATCTGTGCGGCGAGCTTCGCGCTCCTGATGAGCGCCTTGGACGGTACGCAGCCGTAGTTCAGACAATCGCCGCCCATCTTGTTGGCTTCGACCAGCGTCACCTTTGCCTTCACAGCCGCCGCAATATACGCGCTGACGAGTCCTGCCGAACCTGCACCAATGACGATGAGGTTGCGGTCAAATCGCTTCGGGCGGGACCAGCGCGCGTAGACGTTTTTCCGTCTTTGCCAATCAACGAAGATCTTCGCAAACCACGGAAAAAGGCCGATCAGGACGAAGGATCCGATCAAAGCGGGCGAGAGAATTCCTTTAAGAGTATCGATCTTTGCGATCTGTGTTCCCGCATTCACAAAGACCGCCGTCGCGGCCAACATTCCCACCTGACTGACCCAGTAGAAGGTCTTGGCCTTGATCGGCGTCAGGCCCATTGTGAGGTTGACCAGAAAGAACGGAACGATTGGCAGCAACCGCAGCGTGAACAGATAGAAGGCCCCGTCCTTCCGGAAACCCTCATTGATCGCGACAAGACGGTTCGAAAAGCGCTCCTGCACCGCATCGCGGAGCAAGAGCCGGGCGGCGAGAAAGGCGAGCGTTGCACCGAGGCTCGACGCAAATGAGACAAGCGCAAGCCCCTTCCAGAAACCGAAAAGCGCGCCTGCTGCCAAAGTCGCGACGGTCGCGAGGGGTACGGAAAGCGCGGTAATCACCACATACAAGACGAAAAAGACAAGCGCCGAACCTATCGGGCGGGCCGTTACCCATTCGGTCAATGGCTGAAGGTTTGCCTTCAAGTCGCCAATGTCGGGAAGAGCATGGCCCGCTAGAGCATAGACAGCCAGCAGAACAACGGCCAGCACGATGAAAACCAGCGCTCGTTTCAAGAGCCAAACTCCCATTTTTGTTCGGTTACTTGGCCATTTGTCGGCGCATCTGGGCCTTTCTTACAGTCACCGCTCGCTGTCCGTTTCGGAAGGCCTGGAGAGGTCGTCCGGAACGGAACAGTAAAGCCTCGACAATTGGCGCAGATCCGCGGCCTGACGCGAAAAGCGACGGCAGGCCGGACACATGGCAAGATGCGTTCCCAGCCGCATCCGCTCCACGAGCGTCAGCTTCCGGTCCAGGGAATCCGAAGCAAGCTTCGTCGCGCTCCAGCAGTTCAGCATGCCCGCTTCTCCCCTTGGAACCAGTGTTTCTCGAGACAATTGCGCAGCCGAAGCCGCGCGCGGTGAAGAAGCACGTTGAGGTTAGAGAC
>CAMFHT010000225.1 GCA_945952245.1 uncultured Rhizobium sp.
GGATGGCCGTGCCTCCTGCAGGCGCGGCCATCATGCACCCTGTCTTGCATCTCTTATCATCGAGTGATAACCTCTAACATATGGGGCGTTCGGACCGGGATGACGGGCTCGACAACTTGCTGGATCTCGACGGCCAGATCTTCTTTCTGGACGGTGAAGGGCGGTATTGGGTAAAGTTCGACGTCAAGCGCTGTGCCATCACGGTCGAGAGACCGCATGGATTGCGGTATTCGCTCACCATGCATGATCGCGCGGGTAAGCGGCTGGTGGGCTTCGACAACGCCCATGCGATCAACATGGGCTCCGGTCCGGGACGGCGCGTGAGCAAA
Organism: uncultured Rhizobium sp.; assembly: GCA_945952245.1. Classification (GTDB taxonomy): domain Bacteria; phylum Pseudomonadota; class Alphaproteobacteria; order Rhizobiales; family Rhizobiaceae; genus Gellertiella. Next base: position 330 of record CAMFHT010000225.1, read on the forward strand.
ACCCACGACCACCTGCACCGGTTTCGCACCGTCAAGGCATATGACTACAGGAATGCTGCAGAGCTGCTTCAGGACTTCTGGGCGGTGGTGGATGGTGTCCTGAGGGAACTCGGAGTGATCTGATGGAAAAGGCTACGCTGAAGGTCGGTATTGCCAGCTATGAAGAGATGAAGGCACGGACGATGGCGATTGCCCGCGGCCAGCTGAAGCCTGATCCCGAAGAGCCGCGTGTCTGGTTTCCGTCGCTTGAAAGCCTGTCCAAAATACTTTCCGTGCGAAATCAGGAGCTCCTGGGCATCATTGCGCGGCAGAGACCGCAATCCCTGGCCGAGCTGGAGAGCCTGACGGGCAGGGCAAAATCCAATCTGTCACGCACCTTGAAGACCATGGAGCGCTATGGGCTCGTGGAACTGGAATCAGGTGCGGACAGGAAGATCCGTCCGCACGTCCGTTTTTCCCACATCCAGCTCGACATGCCGCTCGCCACGCAGCGGAGCTGAACGGCACGTGGCTACTTCAACAGCCACTCATGCTCCTTGGCATTGTGGAACTTCCAGGTCCTCTTCGGGCCGGCCATGACGTTGAGGTAGTAGAGGTCGTAGCCGTGCACGGTGGCGCAGGGGTGGTAACCCTTGGGCACCAGCGTCACGTCGCCGTCTTCCACGGCCATCGCCTCGTCCAGCGAGCGGTCATCGGTATAGACGCGCTGGAAGGCGAAGCCCTGGGGCGGGTTGATGCGGTGGTAATAGGTCTCCTCGAGAAAGCTCTCGTTCGGCAGGTCGTCCTGGTCGTGCTTGTGGGGCGGGTAGGAGGACGTGTTGCCGGCGGGCGTAATGACTTCCACGACGAGCAGCGATTCCGCCGGGCGGTTTTCCGGCAGGATGTTGGTGACGTGGCGGATGTTGTTGCCCTTGCCGCGGGTCTCCTGCGACAGCCATTCGTTCGGGATCACGCGGGCGGGCAGCGTGCCGCCTTCGCCGGGTGCCTTGCAGACGGCAAGCTCCACCTCGGTCTCGGCCGTCACCGACCAGTCGGACCCGGCCGGAATGTAGACGGAGGCGGGCAAGCCGTCGAATACGCTCATGCGGCTGCCGACCACGCCGAAATCGTCACGGCCGGCGGTGACCTTCCCCTTGCCGGTGACGAAGACGAGGCAGACTTCCTCGGTGCCTGTCGCCTCGGCGGCTCTCTCACCCGGCTTCAGCTTGTAGAGATCGAAGCCGACATATTTCCAGCCGGCATTCTCCGGCGTCACGTTGATCACGCGGCCCGATGTGCCGGTCTGCTTGATGTGGAGCTTCGACATGGGGTTTCTCCCTGGGGGTTGGGTCTCATTCGAGGAAGGCTTACCCCCCTCTGTCCTGCCGGACATCTCCCCCACAAGGGGGGAGATCGGAACGGGGCCGGCGCTTCCTGCTGATCTCCCCCCTTGTGGGGGAGATGCCTGGCAAGGCAGAGGGGGGTACCAGCCTCGAATTCTACCTCACTTGTCCAGCCCCGCCTCCTTCGCGAAGGCCTTGAGCGACTTCAGCCCGAGGGACTGGTATTCGAAGGGGTTGCGGACGAGTGGGTCCTGTTCGGCTTCGATCACCACCCAGCCCTGATAGCCATGCTCGGCGGCGATCTTTAGCACGGGCACGAAATCCACGCCGCCTTCCGGATCGCCTGGTACGGTGAAGACGCCGCGGCGCACGCCTTCGAGGAAGGAGAGCTTCTGCTCCTCGACCTCTTTCCGGATCGCCGGGCGCACGTTCTTCGCGTGGATGTGGCGGACGCGGTGCATGTAGTCCTTCGCCAGCCGCGCCGGGTCGGAACCGCCGAACCAGGCGTGGCCGGTGTCGAGCAGGAGCTTCGTCGCCGGGCCGGTGTGCTTCATGAACAGGTCGATTTCCTCGCCGGTCTGGACAATCGTGCCCATGTGGTGGTGGTAGACGAGGTCAAGGCCCTGGTCGGCGCAATAGGCGGCGATCGCCTCGATGTCGGCGCCGAACTTCGCCCACTGGTCAGCCGGAAGGTTCGGCTTGTCGGAAAGCGGCTTGTGGTCATCGCCGTGGATGGCGTTCGAGGTCTCGCAGACGATCACGACCTTGCAGCCCTGCGACTTCAGGAGATCGAGATGCGGCTGGATCGCCTTCTTTTCCTCCTCCACGGAGTGGGTGAGCAGGTGGGTGGAATGCCAGCCGGACACGAAGGCGAGCTTGTGGGCAGCGAGCACCTTCGACAGCTCCTGCGGGTCGGTCGGCAGCTTGTGGCCCTTTTCGATGCCGTCGAAGCCGATCTTCTCGCAATCGCTGAGGCAGTCTTCCAGCGTCAGATGCGCGCCGATCGAGCGGTCGTCATCGTTCGACCAGGCAATGGGGTTGGTTCCGTAGCGGATCATCAGTCAGTCCTCGTGTCGCGCGTCAGCGCTGCTTCTTGCGGTTTTCGATGTAGTTGGCATGGGCGGCATTCACCTCGGCGCGCGGCGAAACCTCCGGCACCGCCACGTCCCACCAGTGGCCGCCTTCCTGCGTCGTCACCAGCGGATCGGTGTCGATCACGAAGACGGAGGTGCGGTCATTGCCGCGGGAGGCCTCGATCGCCTGTTCCAGCTCCTCGATGGAAGAGACCTTCACGGCAATTGCGCCCATGGCTTCGGCATGCTTGCGGAAGTCGATGTCCGGCATCATCTCGATGTTCGCGTCCTTCAGGAGGTTGTTGAAGTTCGCGCCGCCGGTGCCCATCTGCAGCCGATTGATGCAGCCATAGCCGCGGTTGTCGAGCAGCACCAGGTTGAGCTTGTAGCCCATCATGACCGAGGTCGAGAGCTCGGAGTTCAGCATCATGTAGGAGCCGTCGCCGACCATGACGGTGACGTCCTTCTCCGGATGGGCCATCTTCACGCCGAGGCCGCCGGCCACTTCATAGCCCATGCAGGAAAAGCCGTATTCCATGTGGTAGCTGCCGGGCACCGTCGCGGGCCACAGCTTGTGCAGCTCGCCCGGCAGGCCGCCTGCGGCACAGACCAGCACCGAGTTCTCGCCGCCGAGCTTGCGGGCAACGGCGCCGATCACGTCGGCATCGGAAGGCAGGTCGTTGCGGCTCGGCGAAAGCGCTCGTGCCGCTGCCTCGTTCCACTTCGCCTTTTCCGCAGCTGCGCGGTCGAGATGAGCCTGCGGCGCCTTCCAGCCGTCGAGGCCGGCGGCAAGCGCCTTCAGTCCCTCGCGGGCATCGCAGACGAGCGTCGAGGCCGCGCGCTTGGCGGCATCGAAGGAAGTGATGTTGAGACCGATGATCTTCACGTCCGGGTTCTTGAACAGCGCCCAGGAGCCCGTGGTGAAATCCTGCATTCGCGTGCCGATCGCCAGCACCAGATCCGCATCCTCTGCTATGGCGTTCGCAGCCGATGTGCCGGTCACGCCGACGGAGCCGAGCGCCAGCGGGTGGTCATCGGGAATGGAGGACTTGCCGGCCTGGGTCACCACGACAGGCACGCCATGGGCCTCGGCAAAGCCCCTGAGTTCCGCAGTCGCGCGGGAATAGAGCACGCCGCCGCCGGCGATGATGACCGGCTTCTTCGAGGCGCGGATGGTGGCAATCGCCTCGCCGAGTTCCTCGCCATCCGGACGCGGGCGACGGATGGTCCAGATCTTCTCCTCGAAGAAGCTCTCCGGATAGTCGAAGGCTTCGGCCTGCACGTCCTGGCAGAGCGAGAGCGTGACCGGACCGCAGTCCGCGGGATCGGTCAGCACCTGCATGGCGCGTTTCAGCGCCGGCATGATCTGCTCCGGCCGGGTGATGCGGTCGAAATAGCGCGAGACGGCCCGGAAGGCGTCATTGGCCGTCACCGTGCCATCACCGAAATTCTCGATCTGCTGCAGCACCGGGTCCGGCGCGCGGTTGGCGAACACGTCGCCGGGCAGGAAGAGCACGGGAATACGGTTCACATGCGCGACGCCCGCCGCCGTCACCATGTTCAGCGCCCCCGGGCCGATGGAGGTCGTGCAGGCCATGAAGCGGGTGCGGAAGAGCGATTTCGCGTAGGCGATCGCCGAATGGGCCATGCCCTGTTCGTTATGGGCGCGGAATGTGGGCAGGTCCTCGCGCACCTGGTAGAGCGCCTCGCCCATGCCGGCCACGTTGCCATGCCCGAAAATGGCCCAGACGCCGCCGAAGATCGGCAGCGTCTCGCCGTCGATGACGGTCTTCTGTTTCTTCATGAAGTGGACAATGGCCTGGGCCATGGTCAGGCGGATCGTCTTGCCCATCGGGCTTCCTCCCAGTTCAGATGTCTTTACCTACCAGACGGGTGATCAAAGGCCACGGGTTTTCAGCCAGGCCGAAGTCAGTTCGCCGAAGCGGCCGGCCATGTCGGCAATCGCCTGTTCGTCGCTCATGCGGCCCGCCATCCATTCCCGCGCCGAATGGGCGAAGATGGTGCGGCCGACGGCAAAGCCCTTGACCTGCGGGCTCGCGAGCGTCGCCTCGAAAGCCTTGGTGAGTTCGGCGGCCGGCGCTTCGAGACCAAGCAGCACGATGCCGCGGCAGAAGGGATCGTTGGCCTCGATCACGGCATCGATGTTCTTCCAGGCGGCGGGCGAGGCCTGCGGCTCGAGCTTCCACCAGTCCGGCTTGATGCCGAGCGCGTAGAGTTCCGTCATGGCGCGGGAAATCGTGGTGTCGTCGAGCGTGCCGTTTTTGCCGGCGATGATTTCGATCAGCAGCTCGCGGCCGACCTTCCGGGCCGCCTCGAACAGCGATCGCAGCTTTTCCTGCTGCTCCCGCTTGAGCTCCGCCGGATCATCCGGGTGGTAGAAGCAGAGCGCCTTGATGCAGTGGTCGACCGGCCATTCGACCAGCTGCGAGCCGATATCCTGGCTGAATTCATAGCGCAGCGGACGGGAGCCCGGCAGCTCGACCGGGCGGCCGATCCACGAAAAATTCTTCTTGGCGGCATCGAAGAAGGCTTCGCGGCCGAAGCGCTCGTCGATCAGCATGCCATAGCCCTCGCGCCCCTGCGCAACGCGAGCGGCAGCGGCGACGGCAAGACGCTTGAAGGCGTTGATCTTCTGGTGCGGCACCTTGAGTTCGTCGGCAACGGCGACGAGCTGCGAGCGATGATCGATCGCGAGCGCCATGAGCAGCGGGATCTCGCCGCGGCGCGTGGTCGCCCAGTGCACGTGGTTCAGCGCCTCGTCCTTGCGCAGCGCATGTTCCTTGCTGCCGTTCTTCAGGAAGAAGTCGAGCTCGGCCTCGGTCGGGATCTCCGGCGAGCAGAGCAGGCGGGAGACGGCGAAGGCGCCGCAGGCATTGGCGCGGGTCGCCGCCGTCTGCCAGTCGGTGCCCTTCAGCCAGCCGGAAAGAAGGCCGGACATGAAGCTGTCGCCGGCGCCGAGCACATTATAGACCTCGATCGGGAAACCCTTGCCGACGATGCCGTCCTCGAGGTCGTCGGTGATATCGCCTTCATAGACGATGCAGCCCATGGGCCCGCGCTTCAGCACGATGGTGGCCTTCGACAGGGCGCGGATGGTCTTCAGCGCCGAGAGAAGATCGCTCTCGCCGGAAGCGATCAGCACTTCCTCTTCCGTGCCGACGATCAGGTCGCAATCCGGCAGCACCGTCTTCAGATGGGCGGAGACCTTGTCGGAAGCGATGTAGCGCTCCTCGCCCGCACGGTGCCCGGCAAGGCCCCAGAGGTTCGGGCGGTAGTCGATGTCGAAGATCACCTTGCCGCCGTTTGCGCGCGCGATGCGGATCGCCTTGCGCTGCGCCGCGTCCGGGCCGAGCTTCGAAAAATGCGTGCCGGTGACCAGCACCGATTTCGACGACCTGATGAAGTCCTCGTCGATATCGTCCTCGGTCAGCGCCATGTCGGCGCAGTTCTCGCGGTAGAAGATCAGCGGGAAGGTCTTGTCGTTCTCGACCGAGAGAATGACCAAGGCTGTCAGGCGCTCGGGATCGGTCACGATGCCATCGGTCTCGACGCCCTCGCGCGCCATCTGCTCGCGGATGAAATACCCCATCTGTTCGTCGCCGACGCGGGTGATGATCGCCGACTTCAGCCCCAGCCGGGCCGTGCCGATGGCAATATTCGCCGGGCAGCCGCCGACGGACTTGGCGAAGGACGCCACATCCTCCAGCCGCGATCCCGTCTGCTGGCCATAGAGATCGACCGAGGAGCGGCCGATGGTGATCACGTCCAGCGTCGCGTCGGACTTGAATTGCGGTATGGCCATGAAGCTCTCCCCTCGGTCTCGTCAGCATGCGGGCGGTGGTGCCCGTTCATGGTGGGTAATGAAACATATATTCTGGTACGGTGTCAATTCGGAATGTTCATTCCATTTTGGGGCGGGCGTTCGGTTTTGTCTAAATGCTGCGGGAGGTACCCCCCTCTGTCCTGCCGGACATCTCCCCCACAAGGGGG
>CAMFHT010000226.1 GCA_945952245.1 uncultured Rhizobium sp.
GTGGACCAGTCGGCCCTGCTGTCGCCGACGATCATGGCCGTCGTCATCACCGCCGTCACGACGTCTCTTCTGGCGGCCGGACTTGCGGCAGCACTCTTCGCCACGCGGGCGGAAACGCAATCCCTCAAGGCCGAGCGGAATTTCAAGCTCCTCGTTCAGGGCGTGACCGACTATGCGATCTACATGCTGGATCCTGAAGGGAGGGTCAGCAACTGGAATGCCGGGGCGGAGCGCTTGAAGGGCTACACGGCAGACGAGGTGGTCGGCAAGGATGTCGGCCTCTTCTATTCAGAGGAGGATCGCCAGAAGGGTCTTCCAAAGCTGGCGCTCGAGACGGCGCGCAGGGAGGGCAAGTTCGAGGCACAAGGCTGGCGTTACCGAAAGGACGGTTCATGCTTCTGGGCGTATGTGGTCATCGATGCCATTCGCGACGAGGCGGGCGAGCTCATCGGGTTTGCCAAGATCACCAAGGATAACACGCGGCAGAAGGCCGATGCCGACCGCATTGCCCAGATAACCGGCAATCTCGATGTCGCGCTGGAAAACATGAGCCAAGGCATCTGCCTCTTCGACGAGAACGAGCGGCTGGTGCTGTGCAACGGGCGTTACCTGACGATCTTCCGCTTCCCCGAGGGCCGGGTCAAACCCGGCTTGTCCTATCGCGAGATCATCGACCTCGGCTATGCAAAGCACGCCAAGGACGCGACCTCGGCCCGGGCCTATGCCGAGGAGCATTACCAGAGAAACATCGCTTTCATCCGGGCTGGCGGCGGAACGTCGAGTCACAGGTATCCGTCCGGCATGTCCGTGCAGCAGATCGTCAATCCGCTGCCGAAAGGGGGATGGGTCGTGACGTTCGAGGACATTACGGAACGCCTCAAGTCTGAGGAGAAGATCGCCTTCCTCGCGCAGCATGACGCGCTGACGGGACTCGCGAACCGGCTGCAGTTCGGCGAGCGGCTGGCCGAAGACATGATGATGGCGGAGCGCGTCGGCATGCAGGTCGCCGTGATCGGCATCGACCTCGACAAGTTCAAGGAGATCAACGACCAGCACGGCCACACCGTGGGCGACGCAGTACTCGTTGCACTGGCGCGGAAACTCGAGGATCTCCGCACCGAGTCCGAATTCATCGCCCGCTTCGGCGGCGACGAGTTCGCGGCGATCAAGCGTTTCAACGAGATCAGCGAGCTGCACGACTTCGTGTCTCGCCTGGAAAAGGCCTTGGTCGGCATTCTCTTCATTGACGGCTTCGACATCAAGACGGGAGCGAGTATCGGCGTCGCAATCTATCCCGGCGATGCCGACAGCGCTGAAACGCTCGTGGCCAATGCCGATCTTGCCATGTACCGGGCGAAGAATTCGCTGCTGGAGAAGGTCTGCTTCTACGAGGCCGAGATGGACGAGACCGCCCGCAGCCGCCGTGCGCTTGCGAACGACCTCTGGGCCGCGATCGATCGCAACGAGCTGCATCTTCATTACCAGGTGCAGAAATCGGTGCTGACCGGCAAGACGACCGGTTACGAGGTCCTGTTGCGCTGGCGTCACCGGGAGCGGGGCAACGTGCCGCCGCTCGACTTCATCGGACTGGCGGAGGAATGCGGCGCGATCCTGCCGATCGGCGAATGGGTGCTGCGCGAAGCCTGCCGTGAAGCTGCGAGCTGGAAGAACAAGCACAAGATCGCCGTCAACCTCTCCCCCGTCCAGCTGGGCCACGCCGACATGGCCACAGTGGTCGCGCGCATCCTCCTGGAGACAGGCCTCAATCCGCGCCGGCTCGAAATCGAGATCACCGAAAGCTCCATCATCACCGACAAGGCGAAGGCGCTGCATACGCTCCGGCAGATCAAGGCGCTTGGCGTTTCCATCGCCATCGATGACTTCGGCACCGGCTATTCCTCGCTCGATACGCTGAGGTCCTTCCCCTTCGACAAGATCAAGCTGGACAAGAGTTTCATGAGCGAGGTGGAGACGAGCCCGCAGGCGAAGGCGATCATCCGCGCCATCCTGGCACTTGGCCAGAGCCTGGAGGTACCCGTCCTCGCGGAAGGCGTGGAGACCAGGGCCCAGCTCGACATCCTTCTCGAGGAACGCTGCGACGAGGCGCAGGGCTATCTCTTCGGCAGGCCGGCAGCCGTGACGCAGATGGACACGGGGAATGACCAGGCCTCCCCGCCGCATGAGAAAATGGAAACATCACCGAAGCGGGCAAGAGGCAGGAGCACCGCCGCTCAGTAAGGCGTTCCGTCCTTATGCTGATAGACCCAGTTGCCCCTGATATCCTGCACGGCCTTCAGGTCATCTGCGGGGTAGCTGCCTTCGTCGCCCGGGGTCCGGTCACCGATTTCGAGGTAAATGACGGAACGGTCCGTTCGGTTTACGAGCTGATGCGCGATACCACCGGCGGGAAATCCGGCGCAGTATCCCGGCGCAAGTTCGATCTCGCCCTGGTCGGTGACCAGTGTGGGATGGCCTTCGAGGACGTAGATGAATTCATCCTGCCGGCTGTGCCGATGAAGAAGGCTCGACCATCCGCCTGGCTTCAGCTCCGTGCGATTGACGCCGAAGTTTTTCAGCCCGAACAGGTCGCCGAGCGGCTGCTTGACGCGGTTCTCCATGAGACTGCGAAAGGGTTCCGGATAACCGGACTTTTGCTGGCGCACGGGAGCTGAAGCAGCTTCGATCGCGATCCGGCCAATCTCGTTCCCTTGGCTCATGACTGCCTCCAATCCTCTCTGAAGGGATTGGAGCGCACCGGACGTTCGTGGGCAAATGCAAAATGTTTGAAGCAGCGTTCAGACCGTTCACACCTCAGTGTGTGGACTTGTGGTCGCCCTTGTCGCCCTCACCCGGCTTTGCGGTGTGTTCGGCCTTGTGACGGCGGTCTGCAGCGAGCGAACGGCCCACATCGACGCTCTCCTTGAACTGGCCTTTGTCGTCGCGGCGGACGTAGCGCTTGTCGGTCCCTGTATCGATGAGTTCACGCTTGGTCATGACATGCTCCTTGGTGTTTCTCGCCTGGAAAACGCATGTCGCACTCAAAGGATGCTCGAGACGCATTACATGCAGGCGCGGCGGGGGCCGCCGTCAAACGGTTGATAGGTATTGTCAGCGACCCGGTAGGAGCGGTAGCGCTGCATGCAGGACCGGGCGTGATCGCTCATGGAGGCTTCATCCGGGATCATGGCCGCGCCCGCAGCATCGGCCGTCCGAGCGACCGGCAGCGGCGCCTGCCCGGTTTCGGAAAGATAGGGCGATACACACGAGCGGCGCTGGCCACTGAAGGAGCGATAGCTGTTGTCAGCCATGTCGTAGGACCGGTAATGCCGCAGGCACCATGTGACGTGCGCCGCCTGCATTGCGGTGTCCACTGCATTCGAAGCCGGGACTGGCTGCCCGGTCAGATCTGCCTGTTGCAGGCTGGCCAAACCGGCGGATGGATCAAGCGAGGCCACCTCACGAGAGTTAACCGCATTGGTTGCATGAGCAGTTTCTAACTCCGGGTTTGCTGCAGCGACTGCGACGACCGGCACCGCGATCCGTTCAAGCTTCTGTTTTGTCGGATCGACCCTGGTCGGTTCGCTGGTCCAGAGGCCGGCCGTGTAGAGGCCCTGGAAGCGATGCGGTTCCTGTTCGGGACCGGACGCATTTGCCGCCACCACAAAAACACCGACCACAGTCGAAACTGCGAAAGCCAGATTTCCCAGCAATTGCAACAGCGCTTTCATCTTTTCCTCTCAGCATTCTCGTGCTGGCTGGAAATGAGAAAACCCCGGGAATTGTTCCGGCAATAGCGTTGAATTTAACCGCCGCGTTGAAAGGAACAAATCTGTGCTGGCTGGAAGAACTCCTGAGCGTCGACCCTCAGGACAGCTCAGTCAGACGGCAACCGTAAGGTGAAACGCCGACGTCAGGCTGAGCCAGCGCGACCAAGCGCGGCGAGAACCTCGCCTGCGGCCCGAAGTCCGGTCTCCCACGCTCCATGAGCCGTGGAAAAATCGAATGCATGCGTTGCTTCGCCGGCAAAGAAGAGCCGGTCTTCGAGGGGCTGCGCCAGCACTGTCCGGGCATGCGCATGACCGGGCAGGGCATGGCTGTAGGAGCCATGAACCCAGTCCGTCTGCCCCCAGGAGGTCGCGATCAACGGCTTGAGATGCGAACGGATCCCGTTGCCCAGAAGCGCCGCCAGTTCCTCGACGGCAAAGGCGAAGGCATTGCTCAGTCCCGCCTCCTCCAGCCTTGCAGCGCCCCGCCCGCCGAAGTAGCACTCGATGATCGGGCGTCCAAGCGGACGGATATAATAGCTGCCGGTCTCGGCCTTGCGCGGATTGCCGATGAGATGGGTTTCCGGTTCGAGGCCGTGATCCCCGATCAATTCGATGAGAAGCTTGTCTGCCAGCCCGAGCGGCAGCTGAGCTGCGGCTTCGAGGTGCGTGTCCACCTGCTTGTCAAAGGCGATGACGCCGCGAACGAGCGCATTCGTGGAAACGGTCACGATGGCCGCACGGGCACCAATGGTACCCCGTGGGGTCTCGATAACAACACCATGACCTGAAAACGAGAGGCGACGAGCCGGCATAGCCACACAGATCCGAACTCTCGATGGAAGGAGCGATCCGATCAGGCTCCCGTAACCCTCTTCAACGCGCCAGTTGTCGTCCGTCGCGGCGGCCTCATACGCAAGAGAATCCTGGATTGACAGTTCATTGAGAGGCACACCGTTCACATAGCTACTGATGGCATCACAATACTTGTTCCATTCGCAGCCAGGCTCCAGCGCATCCGATACGCGGTCTCCCGCCGGAGAATGGCTACTCAGACGCTGCATGAGGCGTTCCCAGGCGGCAGCTGCCGCTTCCTGTTCATCCGGAGAAAAACCCAGATCGTGCCAATGGCTTTCCCAGGCGTTCGGCCCTTTCACAACCGTGAAACCGGCCGCCTCGCCGATCGTCACGAGCGGGTTCCGACCGGCTGAATGCAGCCAGCCGCAACCCATGTCGAGCGGCATGTCACGCAGACCCATGGTCCAGGCGCGCCCGCCGATCCGGCTGCTTGCTTCAAGGAGAATGACCGAGCATCCCCGCTCGGAGAGTCTTCGAGCCGCAGCTATGCCGGCAGCCCCAGCGCCGATGATCGCTACGTCGTAATCCGATGCCATAGACTAATCCCGACTGGCTTATCGACTTTGTCCGCTTGAGCTTTACATGGAACACATAGTCCTCTCAACAAGACCGGACAGCGCTGCGAGGCCGCGGGATGACCTTTTTCGAAACACTCGTCGCTCTGGTTGCCGTTGCGGTCCTGCTGCTGCAGATCACGCGGCGGATGCAACTGCCCTATCCGGGCCTCCTCGCCACGGCGGGCGTCGCCGTCGCCATGCTGCCGGGAGCTCCGACGATTCCGATCGATCCGCCGACGGCGCTTGCGCTCTTCATCGCGCCCGTCCTGATCGATTCCGCCTTTGACTTCCCAGTCGGACCTGCGCGGCGGATGCTGCTGCCGCTGCTTTTCTATGCCGTCATCGCCGTCATCGTGACGACAGCGATCGTCGCCTGCATCGGCGTCGTGTACGCAGGGCTGCCGATCGCAGTCGCAGTGACATTGGGCGCGATCGTCGCACCTCCCGATGCCGCAGCGGCAACGGCGGTGCTGTCCAACCTGCCCGTTTCGAGACGCGTGGATGCACTTCTCAAAGGCGAGAGCCTGTTCAACGACGCGACAGCCCTTCTGCTTTTCAGCGCGGCGCTGACCGTGCAGGCGAAGGGCGGACTTGATGGAAAAGTCGCCTTTCAGTTGGGTCTCGCAGCACCTGGCGGCATTCTCTTCGGCATCGTCTTCGGCTATCTCGTCACCAAATTGAGGCCATTGACCGAAAACACCGTCGGCGGCACGCTGCTGCAATTCGTCTACGCCTTCGCGACATGGCTGATCGCAGAGCACCTTCACCTCTCCGCCGTGCTGGCGACGGTCGCAAGCGCCATGACGATCGCGGCCCTCGAAAAGGTGGATGGATCACCCCGCATGCGGGTTCATTCCTTCGCGGTCTGGACGACGGTCGTCTTTCTGTCCAATGTCGTCGCCTTCCTTCTCATGGGCATGCAGGCACGCCGCATCCTCGGTGCCATGCCGGCAGATCAACTGTTACGCGCCCTGCTTTTCGCGGGCATCGTGGTCGCTGCCGTCATCCTGACCCGCCTGGCGCTGGCCTTCCTGCTGCACGGAGCCGTGGCCTATCTCTACAAGCGCAAGAAGGCACCGGCTCCCTACACGAGTGGCGAAACATTTCTGCTGGGCTGGTCCGGCATGCGCGGACTGGTGACGCTTGCAACGGCCTTTGCCTTGCCGCTCGATTTTCCGGAGCGTGACGTCCTGGTGCTGACGGCCTTTGCCGTGGTTCTGGCAACGCTGGTGATCCAGGGGGCGACGCTCGCGCCGATCATCCGGCATCTGGGACTCGGGCGCGAAGACGAGTTCCGCCGCGAGCTGGAAATGGCGCGTAAGTCGCTTGCGGAGGCGGCGTACAGACGCATGGAAACGGAAGAAGGTGCGGAAGCGGAGGCAATCCGGGCGATTTGCAAGGATCACTGGACGGGCCGCGACGAGGCTACGGAAGTTTCACCCGGTGCCCGCAGACGCCAGCTGACGATCGAGGCCATCATTGCGCAGCGCGAGCGGCTTGAGGAACTCCGAAATGCCGACAAGATCGGTCCGACGCATTATCTGGAGC
>CAMFHT010000227.1 GCA_945952245.1 uncultured Rhizobium sp.
CCGGCTCGCCCTGGTATCGCACCTCGTAATGCAGGTGCGGACCGGTGGAACGGCCCGTGCTGCCGGCGCGGCCGATGACGTCGCCGGCATTCACCTCGTCTCCGACGGCAACGAGCACGCGCGAAAGATGACCGTAGCGGGTGGTTATCCCATTGCCGTGGTCGATCTCCACCATGTTTCCGTAGCCTGAGGCCGGACCGGCATTGATGACCTTGCCGGAGCCGGTGCAGGGCACTGGCTCGCCGGTCTTGAAGCGGAAATCGACGCCGGTATGCATGGCGAGCTTGCCGAGGAAGGGATCCGTCCGGTTGCCGAAGGTGCTGGTGATGTCGCGGCCCGGCGCCGGATTGGCGAAGGGCAGGCGCATGGCCGTCTCCCGTACGCTTTCAAGCCGGCCGAGCGCCGAATCGAGCCGGGCGAGGGAGGTGTCGAACTCGTCCTGGTTCACAGGCTCGGCATAGGGGCCGCCCTCAGCATCCGGCGCGGCGGCCTTGGCGTCTGCAGGCGCGACCGGAATGCCGGTGCGCAGGATGATGTTCTCCATCTCGTCGGCGGTCTGGGTCGCGCCGGCGGTCAGCGTCTGAACCTTGGAAAGCTGGTCCTGCTCGATCGACTTCAGCGAGAGCGTCATGGTGGAGAAGAGGCGATCGGCGCGGTCGCCTGCCGTCTCGCCCTGAACGGGCGCGAAGGCGAGCGCCGGCTGCGCGGAACTCTTCGCGTCTTTCTTGCCCATCAGGTTGTCGATCGCCTGCAGGCCGTCGCCGGCCAGTGATGCCTGCTGCTGCGGCGCGGCGGACAGACCCGAAGCCTGGGCGCGATCGAAGAGGGAGCCGATCTTGCCGTTGCGGGAAGCGAGCGCCGTCTGCCGCTCCAGCAGCTTCTCCACCTTGTCTTCGACGACCTGCTGATCGAGCATCTGCCTGGACGTGACGCGGTCCACCTGGGCGCGAAGCGCGGCGATGCGGTCTTCATATTCGAATTGCATGCGTGCCTGCCGCGCCATTGTCGCGCCGATGAGATCGTCGCGGAGAACGAGGTAGGCAGTGGCGGCGAGATAGCCGATGCAGACGGTGCCGACGAGCGCCATGGCGACGCCGCTCATCCAGGGGCGGATCGCGACATGTCGCACCTTGTCGCCGCTGGCTAGAATCAGCAGGTGCTGCGGCTCGCGCTTACCGAAAACCCGGCTTTCATGGCTGTTGCTCACGAACTGTCCCTCCGGGCGGGCTTGGCTGCCCTGCCTCTTGAGATGATTACAGTTCATTAAGGTTAATATCTGGTTTATTTTACCGGAAGTAGATATTCAGACGGTTGTAATTCCGGGATTTTCACGCGTGGCTGATCACCGGCAGCGAGCGGTAAAAGGAGGGCGTGAGCCCCGCCGCCGAACGCGCTAGATCGTTGAAGGGCGGCTTCAGCGGTCCGCGGAAATTGGTCCGCACCAGATGCTGGAAGGTCGCCGCCGGGTCTTTGCGTTCGCGGGCGCAGAGGAAGCGGAACCACTTGGCACCGATCGCCACATGGCCCTTCTCGTCCTCGTAAATGATCCTGAGGATTTCGGCACTCTCGAGGTCCCCGGTCTCGACCATCTTCTCCTGCAGCGAGGGTGTGACGTCGAGGCCGCGCGCTTCGAGAATCAGCGGTACGACCGCGAGGCGGGCGGAGAGCGAATTGCGTGTTGAATGCGCCGCCTGCCACAGCCCGTCATGGGCCGGCAGATCCCCGTAGTCCGCACCCAGGGATTTGAGCCTGTCTCTGATGAGGTTGAAGTGCTTGGCTTCCTCGAAGGCCACCTGCATCCAGCCATCGAAGAAGGAGTGCGGGACAGGCTCCGTCACATAACGGGCAACGATGTCGAGCGCGAGATCGACGGCGTTGAGTTCGATATGGGCCAGTGCATGCAGCATGGCGATGCGCCCCTTTTCGGTGTGGAGGGAGCGTTTCTCCATCATCCTCGGCGGCACGAGCTCCGGCTTCTCCGGCCGCCCCGGCCTGTCGGGCAAGGGCGGATCGAGCGGCGAGCGCAGCGAGATCGTCCGGTCGAACCAGCGCCGGGCCGTCTCCTGCGCAAGCCCTGTCTTCACGTCGAGATCGGTTGCGGCAATGGCAAGGATCGCGCCGGCGCGCAGGGAGGAGACGGGTGTGTCACTGGACATGGCAGACGGCCCATTTAGTGGGGAAACGGGCGTCAGAGCGCCCGGACCGCCGCTAGCACGTCTTCCGCATGGCCTTCAACCTTCACCTTGGGCCAGATGCGGGCGATCTTGCCATTTCCGTCGATCAGGAAGGTGGTCCGTTCGATGCCCATGTAGGTCTTCCCGTACATGCTCTTTTCCTTCCACACGCCATAGGCCTGGAGCGTCTCCGTGCCTTCGTCCGAGCCGAGCACGACGGTCAGGTTATGTTTCACGATGAACCTTTCGTGGCTCTTCACGTTATCGGCGGAGATGCCAATGACCGCTGCGTTGAGCGCCGCGAACTGATCGCCGAGCGCGGTAAACGCAATCGCTTCGTTGGTGCAGGCGGGCGTGTTGTCCTTGGGGTAGAAGAACAGAACGACGGGGCGACCGCTGTAATGGGTCAGCGAAATCCGGCCACCGCCATCGCGGGGAAGGTCGAAATCGGGAGCAAGGGAGCCGGGCTCGAGCGAAACGGTGTCGGCGGACATGTGGATACCTTTCCTGAGAGACGAGAGTTTGCATTGTGGCTTTTCGCCAACTGGTTATAGCATGCGCTGATATAGGGTACGCTTCGTGCGCGTCCATATGAAGGAGACGGGCGGGAGGCCCGGTCGGGCAGGGAAGCGTTCATGAAGAACAGCCGAAAGAGCGAAAAGAAGCAGAAACCCGGCCGCAAAAGGCGTTCGCTGGGTCTGCGCTTCGCGTGGTTCCTCGTGAAAAGTTCCGTGACCGTGCTGACGCTGGCCGTTCTTGCGGCTGGTGCACTGTTTCTCGCGGTCGAATCAGGTGCGCTCGACAAGACGTTGTCCGCCCGTGCGGAAGGCGCGCTCAACGGTGCGATCGGCCCGCGATACGTCGCCCGTGTCGGCAAGACGGCCATCCGCTTCGCAAAGAACCGCCAGCTCGCCATCGAGGCGAGGGATGTGGTTATGGTC
This sequence comes from uncultured Rhizobium sp., assembly GCA_945952245.1. Lineage (GTDB taxonomy): Bacteria > Pseudomonadota > Alphaproteobacteria > Rhizobiales > Rhizobiaceae > Gellertiella. Next base: position 3,116 of record CAMFHT010000227.1, read on the forward strand.
GATCAGCAATCGGGCCGCACCGTTTCCGAAACCGGCGCCATCCGTCTTGCCATGGACCCCTTCCGGCTCGTCTCCGGCGATATCGTCGTCACGCGCGTCGAGGCGGAAAACGTGCGCTTCGATACTGCTCTCTTCTCGACAGGCAAGGCGCTCGATCTCACACGCATGCGGGTCGATGCGCTGCCCGCGCAGGTGGAACAGGGGTTTGCGCAGCTCGATCTCTTCGGCGGTTTCGTGGATCGCGCCCGCACCGATGCGCTCGACGTCACGGGCATGCAGCTTCTGGCACTGCAGCCGGACGGCACAACCGCGCCGCTCGGCAGCGCCCGCTTCACGCTAACCCGCGCCGAGGGTGGCTCGATGAAGCTCGACGGCCAGCTGACTGTCGAGGAAGACACGGTGCCCTTCGCCATCGAGGTGCAGCGCACGCTCGGCAAGGCGGCATCGTTGAAGGCAAGCGTGTCCGACATTCCGCTGGAACGGCTCGGTCCCGCGCCGGAAGAGGACGGCCGCTACAAGGAAAGCCTGCACTCCATGGCGCGAGTCGAGATTTCGGCGGTCCGTCAGGCGGAGAACGTGACGCCGGCCATCGAGCTTGGGGTCCATGCCGAGCCCGGGACGTTCACCATGCGCTACATCGACGAGCCTTTCGGCGGCGCCGACATCAAGGCAGTGTACGATTTTTCAAAGAACTCGCTCGAGGTGCTGCCATCCTCGATGCATTTCGCGGGCACTATCCTGCCCTTCACCGGCGGTCTCATCGATCTCGACCGGCTGAAGCCGGAATCTCCAGCCGGATTTGGCGTGGACCTCGTGGTCAACGGCGGCACGGTGCAGACGGAAAACGCCAACGGTGAGAAACTGCCGCTCGATGCGCAGGCCTCCGGTGAGTACCTGACGGGCACCAGGGAACTCGTGCTCAACAAGCTGGCAGCCGGAACGCCAGCGGGAGCGCTGATCGGCTCCATGCGCATGAAGTTCGGTGGTCCTGACCCGGAGGTGAGCTTCGTCGCACAGGCGGACCAGGCGCAGACGCAGACCGTGAAACAGCTCTGGCCCTTCTGGATTGCACCCAAGGCCCGGCAATGGGTTTCGGCCAATCTCTTCGGCGGTACGGTGACGAACGGGTCGATCGAGGTTTTCCTGCCGGCGGTTAGACCGCGGGATGAAGACGGCATGCTCATCCTCAACGAGGACCAACTCAAGATCAGTTTTGACGTATCGAATGCACGACTGAACGTAGCCGGCGACATCCCGCCTCTGCGCGGCACCAACGGCCATTTCGATCTGCGCGGCCCAACCGTGAACGTCAATCTGAAGTCCGGTACTTCCTATTTCCCATCTGATCGCGCCGTCAGCATCGAAGGCGGTACCTTCACCATTCCGAACTATGACGAGAAGCCGCTGGTGGCGGAGATGGCCCTGGGCGTCTCCGGCTCCGCCGATGCCGTGGCCGAGCTCTTGACCTACCGGCCCATCAGCTTCCTCGGCCGCGCAGGGCTGGAACCGGCAGATCTGGCGGGCAACGTGCGCGCCAAGGTATCGGCGCGCTTCGGCCTCAATGCCAATGACAAGGTGGAACCGGACTGGAAGGCGTCTCTCGATCTCAACGATGTCGACCTCATGAAACCCTATCAGGGGCGCCGGGTGACCAATCTCGACGGCAAGCTGGAGATCGATCCGCAGCAGGCGGTGCTGACCGCAAAGGGCAAGCTCGACGGCGCCGACATGGAGCTTGCGGCAACCGAACCGGTGGCCAAGGATTCCAAGGTCGAGCGCAAGCGCGAGATCACGGTCGAGCTCGAAGACAAGGACGTTGCACGGATTTTCCCTGCTCTGGACGACGTCCTCGGCGGCAGGATCAAGGCGAAGGTCGCGCTCTTGGACGACGACCGGCAGAAGGTCGAGGCGGATCTGGCACAGGCGGTGCTCAAGGTTCCGGGCACCGGCTGGACCAAGGGTGCCGGCATACCTGCCGAGGCGACCATGGATGTCTCGCGCAAGGACGACGTCGTGACGGTCGAGAACCTCGAAATCGCCGGGGAGGGCTTCGGTGTGAACGGCGCGATCGAGACCCGCGGTGGTAAGCTGGTGGTGGCAAATTTCGACCGGGTGAAGCTCTCGCCGAACGACCAGTTCTCGATCAAGGTCAAGCCGATCAAGGCGGGCTACGACATCGCGATCTCCGGCAAGGCGGCGGATGCACGCGCCGCGATCACCAATATCCGCTCCGCCGGCACGGATGCGAACAGCGGCAAGAAAACACCGCTGGTGCTGCGCGCCAAGCTGGACACGGTCTACGGCTTCGGCGATGAAACGCTGAAAAGCGTAGAGCTTGCCTATGCGCCCTTTACCGGAAGCTCCGGCAAGCTGCAGCTCAGCGCCGTCAGCGACAGCGGACAGGCGCTGGTGGCGCAGGTGGTCGAGGATTCGAAGGGCAAGTTCATCCAGGTGACCAGTTCGGATGCCGGCGCCACTTTCCGCTTTTTCGGCCTCTACAGCCGCGTGCAGAAGGGCCTGCTCAACACACGGATCCGCCCGGGCAATGGCGGCAGCTGGAGCGGCAATATCGACATCCGCGACTTCCGTCTTGCCAATGAGGAGCGGCTGCAGACCATCGTCTCGACGCCGACCGGCTCCGATGGCCGCAGCCTCAACAAGGCGGTGAAAAAGGACATCGACGTGCGTTCGGAAAAATTCCAGCGCGGCTTTGCCTATTTCAGTTATTCCGAGGGCATCCTGCAGATCGAAAACGGCATCCTGCGCGGCTCGCAGGTGGGCGCGACCTTCCAGGGCGTGGTCCGCAACCGCGCCGGCAACATGGACGTGACGGGCACCTTCATGCCGGCTTATGGCCTGAATCGCCTCTTTGCCGAACTGCCGCTGATCGGCGTTCTCCTCGGCAATGGGCGAGACCGAGGTTTGCTCGGCATCACCTTCAAGCTGACCGGGCCGTTCGACAAGCCGAACCTGACGATCAACCCGCTCTCGATCATCGCACCGGGGATTTTCAGGCAGATATTCGAATTTCAGTGAGAGGAGGGGGTAAGGCCGGCCTCGATGTCGGCAGTGTTACCCGCTCCGCATCCCCGAATCGTGCAATCTGCGTCTTGCTCCCGTCACCGCCGGCTCAGATATTCCATCAACACCGTCATGGCCCGCGAGGCTCCCGGCCCATCCGCTTGCTGGATTGCGCGGATCACGGCAACATGGAGGGAGATGGACCGATCCATGCGCTCGTGCGTGGCGACGGAGAACCAGAGACGGCGGGCGTGGGTCTGCAGAGGTGCCAGCGCTGCCGTCAGGAAGCGGTTCGGGCAGGCATCCTCCATGATCTCGTCGAAAACCTTGTCGGCTGCAAGAAAGCTCGCCATGTCGCCGGTGACGGCACAGGTCGTCATGTTCTGCGCGCAGGTGAGCAGGCGGGCGCGCTGCTCCTCGGTCGCGTGTTTCGCGACGAGGCCGGCGGCAATCGGCTCGAGCTCCATCCGCACCTGCATGACGTTCTGATGATCGTCCGGGCCGATTTCTGCAATCTGAAGCCCGACGCGGGGGCGGACCACGATCAACCCCTCCCAGGAC
>CAMFHT010000228.1 GCA_945952245.1 uncultured Rhizobium sp.
GCCGACTGCGTGCGCGGCGAGGCGCGGTTGATCTCGTCCGCCATCAGCAGCTGGGTGAAGACCGGGCCTTCGATGAAGCGGAAGGAGCGGCGGCCATCGGCATCCTGCTCCAGCACTTCCGAGCCCAGGATGTCGGATGGCATGAGGTCCGGCGTGAACTGGATGCGCGCGGAATTCAGCCCGAGCGCGGTGCCGAGCGTGCTGACGAGCTTGGTCTTCGCCAGTCCCGGCACGCCGACGAGCAGCGCATGGCCGCCGGCGAGGACCGCGACGAGCGTGTTCTCCACCGTTGCCTGCTGGCCGAAGATGACCTTGCCGACTTCGCTGCGGATACGGGCGATGTCGTCCAGCGCCTTGTCGGCAAGTGCCACCATCTCGTCGGGATTGAGGCCTGCACCTGCTGATGTCGTCACGTCCATGTCCGTCTCCGGTTGGCGGGAAAAGGCGGCTGCGAATCGTCGCCATCCCGTGATCTCATGCTCACCCGCGCTTATATCAAGTTGACGGCTGACAAGCGCGCATCAAATGACTATCTCAAGGCGGCGGAACGCAAACTGCTTTTTCGCAAAGAGCTTCTAGAAACAAACCGGGACCACATCATGGCAGAGACGCCCGAGAGCCGGGACGGAATTCAGGCAAGCGGCGATGCTGCCGGTCTCGCTGCGCTGATCGCCCGCGCCAGCGCCGACAAGAATGCCGGCAAGGACGGCCTGCCGCCGGTCGAGCGGTGGAACCCGCCCTTCTGCGGCGACATAGACATGGAAATCCGCGCTGACGGCACCTGGTTCTACATGGGCACGCCCATTGGCCGGCATGCGCTGGTGCGGCTCTTCTCCACCGTTCTCCGCCGCGACGAGGACGGGAAGACCTATCTCGTGACGCCAGGCGAAAAGGTCGGCATTCGCGTCGTGGACGCGCCCTTCATCGCCGTCGAGATGATCCGGACGGAGGAGGGCGGTGAGCAAGTGTTGACCTTCCGAACCAATGTCGGCGACGTCGTGCGGGCCGATACCGCCCATCCCATTCGCTTCGTGGTCGAGGGCGAAAACCGCGAGCTGAAGCCCTATCTGCTCGTCCGAGGCCGGCTGGAGGCGCTCGTTTCGCGGGCGGTGATGTATGATCTCGTGGAGCTTGGTGCGGTGGAGGTTATAGAGGGCGTGCCGACCTTCTCCGTCCGCTCCGGCGGCGCCGTCTTTCCCATCATGCCCGAGGCGGAGCTTTCCGCGCTGAGCGGCTGATCCCATGCTCGCAGATCTTCAACCCTTCAGCGCCGCCGATTTTCGTCACCGGGCCATGAACCAGTCGGGCGGGCCGGTGCACACGTCCTGGCGGGATCATGGCGACCACGCGCTGAACACCGAGACCATCCGCAAGATCGAGGGGCTCAGTCTCCGCGATGCCGCCGTGCTGGTGCCGGTCATCGACGATCCCGACGGCGCGAAACTGCTTTTGACCCAGCGCACGCAGACGCTGCGCAAGCATTCCGGCCAGATCGCCTTTCCCGGCGGCTCCATCGATCCCGAGGACGGCTCGCCGGAAAGGGCGGCGCTGCGGGAAGCCGAGGAGGAGATCAATCTTTCGCGCAGCCATGTGGAGACCGTGGCCCGCCTGCCGGATTACTATGCCGCCACCGGTTTCCGGATAACACCCGTGCTCTCGGTCGTGACGAGAGGTTTCGAGGTGCGGCCCAATCCGGCGGAAGTGGAGCACGTCTTCGAAGTGCCGCTTGCCTTCCTCATGGACCCCGCCAATCACCAGCGCGACAGCCTGCACTGGCAGGGCGTCGAGCGGCATTTCTATCGCATGCCCTATGGCGACTGGATGATCTGGGGTATCACCGCGGGCATCATCCGGACCCTCTATGAAAGGCTTTACGCATGACCGATGCAAGACCGGCTGCCGAGGCATCCGTGGCCGGAGAGACCTGGTTCCAGGCGCCGGAGCTCACCCGCGTGCTCGAGCTCCTGAACCGCGATGGCGGCGAAACCCGCATTGCCGGCGGTGCGGTGCGCAACAGCCTGATGGGCCTGCCGGTCCATGACGTCGATCTCGCGACGACCCTGCTGCCTGCGGACGTAACGGCCCGCGCCGAGGAGGAGGGCATCAAGGCGGTGCCGACCGGGATCGAACACGGCACGGTGACGCTGGTCGCCAATGGCGCCGTCTTCGAGGTCACGACGCTGCGCCGCGACGTGGAAACCGATGGCCGCCGCGCCGTCGTCGCCTTCAGCGACGACTGGCAGGAGGATGCCAACCGCCGCGATCTCTCGATCAACGGCCTCTATGCCGACCGGCACGGGCGTGTGATCGACCTGGTCGACGGCCTCAAGGACATCGAGAGCGGCACCGTACGCTTCATCGGCGATGCCAGCCAGCGGATAGCGGAAGATTATCTCCGCATTCTCCGCTTCTTCCGTTTCTTCGCGCTCTATGGCCGCTTCCGTCCCGATGCTGATGGTTTGCGGGCCTGCGCGCGCGGCAAGGACGGGCTGAAGACGCTCTCGGCAGAACGGGTCTGGTCGGAGATGAAGAAGCTGCTCGCCGCGCCCGATCCGGGCCGGGCGCTGCTCTGGATGCGGCAGGTGGGCGTCTTGACCGACATCCTGCCCGAAACCGAGAAATGGGGGATCGATACGGTTCCGGCGCTGGTCGAGGCGGGACGTGCGCTGGGCTGGAAGCCCGATGCGATGCTGCGGCTGGCGGCCATCGTCCCGCCCGATGCGGAACGGCTTCAGGCGCTCGCCGGGCGGCTGCGCCTTTCCAAATCCGAAGCGGCCTTCCTTCAGGATTACGCAGCGGCCCCCGCCATCGGCGAAAGCCTTGCAGGCACTGCGCTGGACCGCATCCTCTACCGCCATGGGCGGCAGGGTGTGGTGACGCGGCTGAGGATCGCCCTTGCCAATGCCTGGGTCGACCTCGAAGCGCCGCCCGCCGCCCGTGAAAAAATGATGGCGCTACAGGCGCTCCTGAAGCGTGCCGAGGCGTTCGAGAAGCCGCAGTTCCCGCTGAATGGCGCCGACCTCATCGCGACCGGCATGAGCGCAGGGCCGAAACTCGGCGAGACGCTGTCGGCGCTCGAACAGATCTGGGTGGAAAAGAACTTCCACCCCACCAAGGCCGATCTGCTGGAACGGCTGAAGACGCTCTGAGTCTTTGTCTTTACGCATTTCCGGACGGAAAACCGTGGTTACACGTTTCCTGGACATGCTTCAGGCAGTCGGAGTGGTCTCGCTTGCGTCGGTAATGCGTTCCTTGATGTGATCCACGGTGCTTTCGCGGATCACGCTTTCGCCATGCGCGCTCTTCAGATGCTCCACCGCGCGGCGCACGATTTCGGCATCCTCATCGGCGCGGGTATGCCAGGCGCAGCCCGGCACCATGGATCCGCATTCGAACTGTCTCATGGCCAGTCTCCTTCTCCTGTGATCAGAAAAGGGAGCTAGGGCCGGCGCTCGCGGTTTAAAGAGGTCAGATCTGGCCAACGCGCCGTCGCCGAGCCCAAGCGCGCCTCAATCCCGCATCGCCCAGGCCTTGAAGCAATCCGCAGACTGATAGCTGGAGGTCGGTGTGGTTCTGTCCTCATCCTCACCAAGAAGAGACCGGTCGAAGGCCGGGCTACCGGCGAGCTGCAGTTTCACCTGCTCGACGAAGTAGGCGTGGGGCAGGTCGAGCCCGCTCTTCAGCCGCATGGCCTTGGCCAGGCGGTCGATCATCTCGACACGATCGAGAAAACGCGGCGTGCCCGATATGGCGGCTGTGGTTTCGATGGCAGTTTCGGCGGGGCCGCGTGCGGCCTTTGCCATGCTGTCGGTGGCTTCCATGACACCCTCCCAAGTTGGATCATGCAACCAGGTTCGCGAGAATCACCTTACCCCCGAATCAGCGGAACAGACAGTTAAAAATGACGCCATTGTTTCATTTTGAAACAATTCGCGACCCGGCAGCCTCCAGGTTGCGGAAAATCTTTTTCCAACACGGTCAGGGCCAGCGCACCAGCGGGGGGAGGGAGGAAAGAATGCTATCGACATTTCCGCCGGTCTTGAGCCCGAAGATCGTGCCGCGGTCGTAGAGCAGGTTGAACTCCACATAGCGGCCGCGGCGGACGAGTTGCTCCTCGCGATCCTGTTCCGTGAACTCGTTGCCGAAGTTGGCGCGCACGATCTTGGGATAGACCATGGCGAAGGCACGGCCGACATCGCGGGTGAAGGCGAAGTCGGCGGTCCAGCCTCCCGTCTCGTCGTCGGAATGCAGCCAGTCATAGAAGATGCCGCCCACGCCGCGGGGTTCGTTGCGGTGCTTCAGGAAGAAATAGTCGTCGCACCAGGCCTTGTAGCGCGGATAATCCGCAACGGCGTGGCGGGTGCAGACGATCTCCATCGCCTTGTGGAAGAGCTGCGTATCCGCATCCTCCTGCGTGCGGCGCCGGTCGAGCACGGGGGTCAGGTCCGCGCCGCCGCCGAACCATTGGCTGGTGGTGACGACCATGCGCGTGTTCATGTGGACGGCCGGCACGTTCGGATTGCGCGGATGGGCGATCAGCGAAATGCCCGAGGCCCAGAAGCGGGGATCCTCCGCTGCACCCGGGATCTGCGCGCGGAAGTCGGGCGCGAATTCGCCATAGACGGTCGAGGTGTGGACGCCAACCTTCTCGAACACCCGGCCTTCCATGACGGACATCAGCCCGCCGCCGCCCTTGCCCTCGTCGCGATGCCATTCGGTCTGCACGAAGCGGCCCGGAGCCATGTCCTGGAAGGGACCGGCGAGCTCGTCCTCCAGCGCCTCGAAGCTCAGACAGATATGGCTGCGCAGATGCTCGAACCATTGCCGCGCCTCGACCTTCTTGTCCTCGATGTCGGCGGGCAGTTCCTGCGGCAGGACCGGTCTTTCCATGCATGCCTCCTGGATTGCGCTTATCTCGCAGATCCCTAAAATAATATCGTTGACCTCTAGAGCAGCAGAGCGCCCCTGTCAGCAGGCCAAACCGCGATATTAACTGTTTTTGACTCGTCAATCGCGCGGGAAATGCTTATCTTTGGCCTGAAAGGACGAGATATGGCCAAAGTTCCCGGACCGCCAAGCCTCAATGGGCTGAAACGCCGCATCGCCGAGCACAGGGCTCGCAAGGGCTCGTCCTCCGGTGGCCACTTCGTGCGCGAGACCTTCTGCCTGACACGGGACGAGGCGCGGGTGAAGGCCCGCGAATGGTTCGATGCCTTCCCGAAGGCCGCATACTGGACCGAGGTGGAAAGCTGGCGACAGCTGGACGGCGATCGCATCGAATTCACCATGCGCCGCCTGCCGTCTGCGGACTGAACTGCGGGCTCAGGCGCGCCGGACCCGTCCCCGGATGGTTGCGGCATAGGCCTCGAAGGCTGCGGGCTCCACGGGCCGCGACCAGTAGAAGCCTTGGCCGGTGGAACAGCCGAAGGCCTTCAGCGCCTTGATGCTTTCCTCGTTCTCCACACCCTCCGCCACCGTCTTCAGGTTCAGAGCCTTGGCGATCGCGAAGATCGCGCCGACCAGAGCCTTGTCGCGCTCCGTATTCATCATGTGCGCGATGAAATGGCGGTCGATCTTCAGCGTGCCGATGTCGAGCTTTCCGAGATAGCCGAGATTGGAATAACCCTTGCCGAAATCGTCGATGGAGAAGGTGACGCCCATTTCCCGAATGCGGGCGATCTGCCCGCGCACGTCGAATTCCTCGTGAAGCAGGATGGATTCGGTCAGTTCCAGCTCCAGGCAGGCGGGGGCAAGGCCGGATTCGTCAAGGGCATCCTGAACGGCCTTGACCAAGTTGCCGCGCTTGAACTGGGCGGCGGACACGTTGACCGAAATCTTCATGCGCGGAAAACGGTCCATCTGCCACGCCCGGCATTGCAGGCAGGCTTCCCTCAGGACCCAACGCCCGAGTTCATCGATCTGTCCGGTGATCTCCGCCATGGGGATGAACTCTTCCGGGCTGACCGGCGCACCACCTTCCGGGAACCAGCGCAGCAGGGCTTCCGCACCTTCGACCAGGCCCGTCTTGAGCGCGATCTTCGGCTGGTAATAGACCTTCATCTCGCCTCTTGTCAGTGCCTCGCGCAGCCGTCCGCTCATGTAGATGTGCGTGAGCGTCTGGCTGTTCATGCCTTCGTCGTAGAGACGAAACATGTTACGTCCCGCAGCCTTGGCATTGTAGAGCGCGATGTCCGCCTTGCGCGCCAGCGTCTCGAAGTCGCTGCCGTCGTCCGGGAAGCGGGCGATCCCGATGGAAAACGTCGGCATGATCACGCGTCCGCCCATTTCGACCGGTTCGCCCGCATGCACCCGGATACGCTCCGCAATCGCATGCACGGTTTCTTCGTCGCGGCGACGCGATACGATCAGGAACTCGTCGCCGCCGACACGGCAGAGCGTCGCATCCCTGTTGACGGCGGCGGAGAGCTTGAGCGTGATCGCTTTCAGGAGTTCGTCGCCGATTGCATGGCCGAGCGTGTCGTTGACGGCCTTGAAGTGATCGAGGTCGATGAAGAAGACGGAGGCCGCGCCGCCGGGGCCGGACGTGAAATCGTTGAAGTCACGCTCGGCGATCAGCCTGTTCGGAAGGCCCGTGAGGAAGTCATGGTGCACCATCCGCGAGATCTCGGCCTCGGATTTGCGCACCTTCTCGTTCTCATCGCGGTAGCGCTGCAGCATGGTGCGAAGGTCCTGCGG
>CAMFHT010000229.1 GCA_945952245.1 uncultured Rhizobium sp.
GGGTGTTCCTGTCAATATTGGCAATCCTGGCGAGTTCACCATCGCGGCGCTTGCCGACATGGTGCTCGACATGGTGCCGACGACCTCTGAAATCGTGCACAAGCCTCTTCCGAAAGACGACCCGCAGCGCCGGCGCCCGGACATTTCCCGCGCCAAGGAACTCCTGAATTGGGAGCCTAGGGTACCGCTCGCGGAAGGGCTGAGGCAGACCATAGACTGGTTCGCCGCGACACTTCCGGGGCGCAAGCCCGTTCCTGCAGTCCGTGCCCAGAGGGTCGCCCGCGTAACAGCCCCCCTGGAGCTCGGGACCTGAGGCATGGATAGCCCCAAGAGCAGGCCGGAAGAACTTCGCCGGCGAATAAGCGAGCTTGGTCCCTGGTTCCACAACATGACCATAGGGGGTGTGCAGACCGCCCCCGAGCACTTCCTGGGCGATTATCCCGCCTTCAAGTGGGCCGGCTTCCGGCATGTCGTGCCGCAAGACCTGACCGGCAGGACGGTCCTCGATATCGGCTGCAATGCCGGCTTTTATTCGCTGGAGATGAAGCGGCGAGGTGCGGCCCGTGTCGTGGGCCTGGACTCCGATCCGCGCTACCTCGCCCAGGCCCGGTTCGCCGCGGAACAGTCGGGCCTCGACATAGAGTTCCGTGAGATGTCGGTCTATGACGTGCCGAAGCTCGGCGAGCGCTTCGACCTCGTGATCTTTATGGGCGTGCTCTATCACCTGCGGCATCCGCTGCTGGCGCTCGACCTCATCTACGAATATGCGGCGAAGGATCTGATGCTCTTCCAGTGCCTGCAGCGCGGCGACGAGCGCATTCCGGACTTGGCGGAGAATTACGAGTTTGCCGAATGGGCCCTGTTCGACCAGCCAGACTATCCTAAGCTTTTCTTCGTGGAGGAGCGTTACGCCGCGGACCCCACGAACTGGTTCATTCCCAACAAGGCGGCCATGGAAGCCATGCTTCGCAGTTCCGGCTTCGTGATCGAGGCAAACCCGGAAAGGGAGGTCTATCTCTGCCGGCGGGGCGAACGGCATTATGCCGTGGAGCCGGCGCCTGTCGGCTAGTGCCTTCGGCACGGATCAGGTGCCAATCAGCCAGAGAAGCGTATTGAGGACAAGAAGGAACGCGATGATGATCGCGAGCAGCCGTGCCATGCCGCTCGCGCTGTTTGTCGAGCCACCCACATAATAGAACCAGTCGCGCATGCCGCACCTCCATCTGGTTGTCAAAAGGAAACAGCCGGGCAGGGCGCACGTTCCATTTCGAGAGCGTGCAGGAACGTACGGGAACCGGAATGGGCCTGTCCGGTTTCCTAGGGCGGAACTCGGAAGGTCCTCCTCATGGAACACTCGGAAGACGGCCCGTCCACCGTCAGCAGGCGTCTCGATCGCAACATCGAAGCCCTGCTTGAGCGGCGGCAACGGGATGCACGTTCAGCGTCGCTGGAGGATCGCATTGCGGGCACGATAACCCGCTTTGCCGGATCCATGGTCTTCGTCTACATCCATGCTGTCATCTTTGGGCTGTGGATCCTGATCAATACGGGCGTTCTTGCCTTCATTCCTGCATTCGACCCCTCGCTCGTCATCCTCGCCATGATTGCCTCGGTCGAAGCGATCTTCATCTCCACCTTCGTGATGATCAGCCAGAACCGCATGGCGGAAGTGGACGACAAGCGGGCCGACCTCAACTTGCAGATCTCGCTGCTGGCCGAGCACGAGGCGACGCAGATCCTGAACCTTCTCTCCGCAATTGCCGAGAAGCTGAACGTGGATTTGACGGGGATGGAAGAAATCGAGCAGCTCAAGAAGGACGTCATGCCCGAGGACGTGCTCGATGCCATGGAGAAAAAGGAGGGGGAAGGGGGCGCTGCTACCGGTTGAGCAGGGAAAGGGTACGCCGATCCGGCTCGCCAAACCAGCGCTCAAGCGCCGCCTGAACTTCCGCACAGCCGCCTGCCTCGGCAAAGAGGGTGAGCGAGGAGCGCAACTTCATCGCATCGACGCCGCCGAACACGTGCTCGGCATCCGAATGAGGCAGCTGATCGAGGGCATCCACGCATTCGCGGAAGCGCCTCCCGAGAACGGGATGGGCAAGGTAGGCGCGTGCCTCGTCGATGCCTTGGATGCCGAAGTGCCTGGCAGTCGGACTCTGGCCAAGCCCTGCCAGTTGCGGAAAGATGAACCACATCCAGTGGCTTCGCTTATCACCGGCACGGATTTCTTGAAGCGCCCGAGGATAAGCGTGATCCTGTGCGTCCAAGAAGCGCTGCAGATCATGCGGATCATTCATGCTTTCTGCATGGCAGCCCGTTCGGCTGCCATTCCCTCGTTCATCTCGGTCACTCTCACTCAGTGCTTGCGCGGCGTGTTTTCCTTGAACTCGCGGCCCGATGTCGGACTTGGCGTTCCGGTATTGGCGGATTTGCTGCTGCGCATGCGGTCGTCGTGGCTATGCTTCTCGTCGCGCTCTCCGCCGCCGCCTGAAACCTGGCTGACGGGCGGATTGGTGGGCGAACCGTCCGGCCTGGGATCCTTCTTCTGCGGAATGGGTTTGCTGCGGTCTTCGTGGCTTGCGCCCGGGCCGCCCCAGCGAACGGTGTCGGAATGCTTCTCTGGCATGTTGCATCTCCTCTCGCATGTGTCGATGGGAGGCCTTGCCAGCTCTGGCATGAACCTTCCCACCCGACGACAACCGGTGGCAACCGGGTAAGTTCCATCTCTGCTTGGGACGTGCAAACCCGGAAACGCTTCGCCTCGCCCTTGCCGCGAGCCCTCGCCGCCATAGGTCAACCGGGACGACCAACATCAACCAGCGAGCAAGGAGAAGCATGATGAAGATCCAGAAGAACGGTTCTGCGCAGTGGTCCGGCGGCCTGAAGGACGGCAAGGGCAAGGTCTCGACCCAGAGCGGAGCAATCAACGGTCACCCCTACGGTTTCAACACGCGCTTCGAAGGCGTTGCCGGTACGAACCCGGAAGAACTCATCGGCGCGGCGCATGCAGCCTGCTTCACCATGGCTCTCTCCATGATCCTCGGCGAAGCCGGGCTGACGGCGGAAAGCCTCGAGACCAAGGCGAACGTGACGCTTGAAAAGGTGGAAGACGGCTTCGCGATCACCGCGATCGACCTGACGCTCACCGGCCGCGTGCCGGGCGCCGACGAGGCGAAGTTCAAGGAGCTGGCCGACAAGGCAAAGGTCGGTTGCCCTGTTTCGAAGGCGCTCGCCGCGGTTCCCATCACGCTCACGGCCTCGTTGGCCTGATTGCCGTCACTTGCCTGTACCGCGCACGGAACCAGCCATTCGGCTTCCCGGTTAATGTCCGGGTGGCCGGATCGGCCAGTTAGCAAACCATGCAAAGGAGCAGGCGATGCCGAGGCATTCCGAAAAGAGAGGCGGCCCCGGCCGCTATGGCCGCGAGGGCGCGGGTGAAGAACGCGGACGTCATGGCCCTGGGCGGTCGGATGGTGATCGCCGTTCCGGTTTCGGCGAAGACCAGGGTGGCTGGCGTCCGGAAGGCGACGAGCGCTGGGCAGCCGAGCCCGGTATGCGCGGCAAGCATGAGGAGAGCCATTTCGGGCGTGAGCCCGGCAGCTACGAGAGCCGCGATCCCGGTGGTGCGGCCCTTCCGCAGAGCCGCAGCCGTGCCTTGGGCGGACGCAGCGAGGACGAGGGCTATGGCCGTCGTGGCCGTGGCTCCTATGATCCGGATTATTACTATCCCACGGATGGCCGGGAAAGGCGTGTCCGCGACCGCGACTACTATGCTGCGGGCAACAATGATGATCGCAACATGACGTTCGATCGTGCCAATGGCGAGGTTTCCGCCTGGCTCGATGGCCGCGACGCGGTGGAGCGGCGCCAGACGGATGCGAACTATCGTGGCCGCGGCCCGCGCAATTATGTCCGCTCCGACGAGCGTATCCGCGAAGACATCAACGACCGGCTCTCCGACGATCCCGACATCGACGCTTCCGATATCGAAGTCACCGTCGCCGTTGGCGAAGTGACGCTCGACGGCAAGGTGAGCGAGCGCTTCGCCAAGCGTCATGCCGAAGACATAGCGGAGGGCGTGACCGGGGTCCGGCACGTGCAGAACAATCTGCGGGTGGACGCGAACCGCGGCTGAAACCAAACGGGCTCCATTTTGTGGAGCCCGTATTCTCAAGGTTCCGTGCGCATGTCGAGCTTCACCTTGTCCGCCGGGAAGAGTGTGCGCGAATGCTGGATCGGCGTGCCATCCGGTAGACCATTGACGGCCCTGATTTCAAGCAGGATGGCGCCCGGTGCCAATGCCAGCTCCGCGGCTTCCGCCGCAGTGGCATGCCGGGCCGTCACCTCGGTCGAAAGCCGGACATAATCCGGAATGCCCAGTTCCCGGAGCGCAAGGGTAATCGAACCCATCGCGCCGAACGTCTCTGCCATCAGCTCAAGCCTCGGAATGAAGACATGGCTTGCCCGTGACAGAGGCACTCCGTCTGCACTGCCAAGTGTTTCAAGTGCAGGGCAAATAGCGCCTGCATCCAGATTCAGGGCCTCGGCGATCTCGCGCGGAGCTGCGACCCGGCTGCTGCCGAGCAGGGAGAAGCGGATGCTGTTGACCTGTCCGGCAAGCCCGTCCGAAAACCGTGTCCGCCTGCCGATCGGATAGCTCAGTCTTTCGCGCCTGAGGATCATGGTGCCGCGCCCTTGCATGGCGCGTACCAGTCCATCCTTTGCCAGTGCATTCAATGCGCTGCGTACCGTATGACGGTTGACGCCGAAGCGGGCGGCCAGCACGGTCTCCGGCGGCATCATCTCCTTGAATTCACCGGTCACGATCGCCTGACGCATGTGTTCTGCGATCTGCAGCCAAAGCTGAATGCCGCCGCGCCGCTCGAGCGACCCGGTCGCGCGCTGTGTTTCCTGTCCGGACGCAGCCGTCGTCTGGTGCTTCATGTCATTCTCCTGTCACGCCGCAGCGATAAAGCTTATCTTAAGATGTTTACTTGTCTAGAACAATAGACAAATGAGGTTTGGGATGCAGAACATTGAACAGCACGAACTGCGCCGACCGGATGCGGTCCCGGTCAGCCGGGCTCGGCGGCTGAGCCTACTGGCTCGCGCCAACGCAGCTGATATCCGCCGCATGCTTGGAACGGCAGTAGACGACTTGGACATTCGCCCTGTGCGGGGTCCCGAGACGGGACTGGTGATGTTGCGGGGCAGGATCGGCGGCGGTGGCAATGCCTTCAATCTCGGCGAAGCGACAGTCACCCGGGCCAGCGTGCGACTGCCAGACGGCACCATCGGGCATGGGCAGAGGCTCGGTACGGATCACGAGGCGACAAGGTTATCGGCCATTGCCGACGCACTCGCGGAAGCCGGTGGCCATGACGAGGGGATCGCCGCACTTATCGAGATCACCGCAGCCCGCCTGGACGCCGAGCGCCAGACGCTGGCCGCTGAAACCGAAGCGACCCGCGTCGACTTCTTTACGCTTGTCCGCGGGGAGGACTGACCATGCACTCCGAGACACACGTCTTCACCGGCGGCTTTGCCGACCCCGTTCTTTCCTCCCAGAGCGTCTTCCGTGCGCTGATGGATGGCATGGCGAGCCCGGCCAGGGTTTTGTCGCTTGAGGACAAGGCGGAGGTCCCGCAGCCGGTCTCACCGGCCATGGCCGCGGTTGCGCTGACCCTGCTCGATCATGACACGCAGGTCTGGCTCTCTCCAGCGCTTGCGGCTTCGGCTTTTCCGCAGTGGCTTGCCTTTTATGCCGGCGCGCCGATCACGGCAGACCGGATGGCGGCAGACTTCGCCTTTTTCACGGGGGAAGACGGTTTTCCGGAGCTGTCCGGCCTTCCCCTCGGAAGTGACACCTATCCCGATCGCTCGACAACACTCGTCATCGAAGTCGACGCGCTTGAAGGCGGGGATATCCTGATCGCACGGGGTCCCGGGATCCGGGAGGTTCAGGAACTGTCGCCGATGGGCCTCTCCGCTCGCTTCCTGAGCGAGTGGGAGATCAACCGCGGTCTCTATCCGCGTGGCCTCGACATCATCCTCGTCTCCGGCGCGGCGTTTCTTTGCCTGCCGCGCACGACGCGCCTTGTGAAACGGGAGGGCTGATCCATGTACGTCGCCGTCAAGGGCGGGGAAGCCGCCATTGCCAATGCCCATCGCCTGCTTGCCGATCGCCGCCGCGGCGACCGGGAAACCCCTGCCGTCACGCTCGACCAGATCGAGGGTCAGCTCTCGCTTGCGGTCGATCGCGTCATGGCGGAAGCCTCGCTCTATGACCGCAGGCTGGCGAGCCTTGCCATCAAGCAGTCACGAGGCGACCTGATCGAAGCCATCTTCCTCGCGCGTGCCTATCGCACGACCCTGCCGCGGTTCGGCTATTCCAGGCCGCTCGACACCGCCGCCATGCGCATCGAGCGCCGCATCTCCGCGACCTACAAGGATCTGCCCGGCGGCCAGCTTCTGGGCCCGCCCTTCGATTACACCCACCGCCTTCTTGATCCGGATCTGGTCACTGACGAGCCTGTAGAAGAACCGGCCCGGCGCGCGACCGAAGCCGCCGGCGAGACAACCCGCGTCTCCGACATTCTGGCGGGCGAAGGCCTGATCGAGCCCGACAGCCGCGACGCTGCCGACAAG